>CAKRJK010000124.1 GCA_934351705.1 uncultured Lachnospiraceae bacterium | reverse complement strand
TTCCTCATCTGTATCAAGATTTTTGTAATACAAAACTGCTTTGTCTGCCTGTACCTCATCCGCTAAGCCCACAACGACAGTCTGTGTATCTGCTGTTTCTATGTACGGCTTATCAACCACTACAAACAAACTGTTTTCCGCCGTTTGAATATCTTGTGCGTTCTCTGCCTGTTCCTGTGCATGTACCCGGCTAACCGGAACACTCGTTGCAAACACCAGAATTGCCATCATTACGCTTAGGATTCTTTTTGCATTTTTCATGTACATAATATGTCACCTCTTCTTCCAGTATATAACACTCTTGCTCTATGGTATAATATCGTATCCTAACAAATAACATTCCTGCCATACCACGATGGCATCATAATCTTCCTGTGCCGCTAACGACCAATAATCTGTCCCGTCAAAATAACGAGGATCCAATATATCTGTCTCATGCACCGTTAGTGCCAAATAAGAAAATGCTCTGTATGGGATACAATCTGCAATAACAAGTATTTTTGTCTCCAGCTGATTGTTGTTTATATATTTGTAATACGGTCTTGGGAATGCACCGAAATTGGTTACCCAATATGTATATTCATCGTGTTTACTTTGTTCATAACCGTTTAAAACCGCTTCCTCAAATGTTCCTTTTCTTTCAGCGGCTCCCTCCCCTATAATATGCAGCTCAAAATCCGTATCAAATTTGGGATGGTAGATATCGAACTCATCCAATCCCACAAAGTATTCTCCGACTTCTCTTCCGTAATTACCTAACATCGGATAAGCTTTTTTATCGTAAAAACTCATATCGGATAAGTATTCTTTGTTCGATATCTTGACGGAATAATTATCTTCTAAATACCCTGCGACTTTGTCTGCCATCCAAATCTCTGCATCGGTCTGCATATGCAAATCTGTATGTAAAAACAAATCTTCTAAATCAAAATTAATCCCTTTTCCATCATCCAATTCCGCTCGCAGATCAAGAACAGGTATTTCTTTTTCATTCAGTTTTGTTACAATTTGTTCTTCTACATTATTGTCATTGTTAAATTCCGGAATTACCGTTCCCTGGTTGACAATCTCACGGTTAGGGGCTTGTACATACAGCAACGGTATTTCTCTTTCCTGTGCAAATTGCTGTAACTTTTCCATTTCCACGACAAAGTCATCCACTGTCTTGTTCTCTTTGTCATTAATCATATGGAGGATTCCATAATCATCCGCTACATATTGAAAATTGTTTACAACCGTATGATCAATGCTCTTTTGATAAAGACCATACATATTAACCATCTGTCTTTTTCCGTATATTTTTTCTTGGAAATCAGTCTCTATGCTTGCAAACACTTCTTTATATTCTGTCTCGGCTTCTTGACTTTTCCCTGACAAATGCTCTGCAAAAGTCTCACAAAACCGTCGGATATTAAGCACACAAAACACAGCTATTACCAATAGGATAACACCTACAAAAAAGAATTGTATGATTTTTTCACTTTTTCTCATAAATTCATTCCTACCTCTTAGAAATTAAAATAAATAAACGGATTATATGTACTTACCGCTATCGCACACAGGCACAACATAAATATCGCAATCAAAAGAATGTATTTCAACAAGCTGACGGATAACCTCTCATTCTTCCCATTCAAAACTTCACCGATTTTTTTAATCAGCGGTGTTGCACATATCAGCGAAATAATTAAAATGACCTTATTGTCAAACAAAATATACAACGCTTTATCATCGATCAGATGGTTTCCCGCTACCCCAAACATTTTTTGCATATACAGCAATGCCTGGCTAAGGTTCTCTGCTCTAAACAGAACCCATCCCAAAGTAACCATAATAATTGTAAATATCCTATATATGACTTTTACTGCTTTGGAATTTACCTTTTCAGGAATGCCTGTGAATTTTTCAAAAACTAACAGGATAAAATAAAACCATCCCCACCATATGAAATTCCAGCTCGCACCGTGCCATACTCCCGTCAAACTCCATACAACAAACAGATTAAATATATGGCGTGCAGGTTTCACTCTGGAGCCTCCAAGAGGTATGTATACATAATCCCGGAACCATGTTGATAAGGAAATGTGCCATCTACGCCAGAAATCGGTCACCGATGACGCAACATACGGGTAATTGAAGTTCTCTTCAAACTGAAATCCGAACATTTTGCCCAGTCCTATCGCCATATCCGAATACCCCGAAAAATCATAATAAATTTGCAACGTATAGCAAACAGCACCTAACCATGCCATCAAGACACTCACGTCACTGTCTCCGATATAATTGAAACTCCTGTCTGCTACAATTGCTAATGAGTTTGATAACAGCACCTTCTTACCCATTCCCGTAACAAATCTTTCTAACCCTTTACAAAAATCTGCCCAGTTTTCTTTTCTGTTATCAATTTGTTCTGCAATAGTTTCATATCTTACAATCGGTCCTGCAATCAATTGCGGAAAAAAAGCTACATACAATCCCAGGTTGAGCGGATTTTTTTGTACTTTTCCGTTTTCTCTATATACATCAATCACGTATGACATGGATTGAAAGGTAAAAAAAGATATTCCGATCGGCAATGCAATCTGTGGAATTGCAATACTTTTTCCGGTAATATAATTAATATTCTGTACTGCAAAACCTAAATATTTGAAAACAAAGAAAATTGCCACATTGGTCACAACCATCAATGTCAATAAGGTTTTTGATACGGTACGTCTTTGTCTAAACTTGTCTATTCCCAATGCATACAGATAGTTGATCAGTATGGATGCTATCATAACGAAGACAAATTTAGGTTCTCCCCACGCATAGAATGCCAGAGAGGCTATCAGTAAAAAAGCATTCCTAAAACGTTTTCCCAGCAAATAATAACCACCTAATACCAGCGGTAAAAAAACAAACATAAATATTGTTGATGAAAATACCATTTTATTTTATCAGATTAGGTAATCCGACAATCCGACATTACCTCCTCTTACTCTCCTCTTTTTATGATGTGAATAACAATCTAACCTTTTGTTCTACATGATATAGTAACCATGATGCAACCGCCACCACACAGCTTCCTATCAAAAATACCAGAATACTCTGATTTTTGGTGAGGGCATAAATATCAAAGTGACTCGTCACCCTCTGTAATATCTGGAAGTGAACACTAAAACATGGGTATGAATACTTGCATATCACGCTGCATATATTTTTTACAGCTTTCCATTTGACATATTTTGCGATAAACACCAGCACCAAGAATGCCGCTATTCCGACATAGGTGGTTTGAATGTTTGATGAAAACGTTGGTTTTAATACTGTATTTGCAATACAAACTCCCAACGACAGTATCGCCACATATGGATTGACATTTTTGATGTACTTCACAAAAATCATTCCAAATACAATTTCCGGCAATCTCGTTGTTAATATAATTGTCGGATTACAGTAATTTTTCAAAAACAGAACGGAACATATGTACAAAATACCAACAATCACGATTGTAATCTTGCAGTAATCATTCACGCCTTTTCTTAACAGTGGGAAGAACAGATATACAATGATGATAAAGCCCAAAAACCATAGTCCTACTCTGACAAATGTCTGCATCCCTAACTCAGCTAAATAGCTGTCCATTCCCAATATGGAAAAGATGATGTTTCTCTTAGGTGCTGCTCCGATATTTCCGTTTCGATAAAAATAAAGCAAAAACCCAATAACGTATGCAATCCAGAACATCGGAAAAATATTCAGAAATCTCTTTTTGTAAAATGTTTTTAAATCCAACTTTTCTTCGTATACATACATCAAAGAAGCACCGGAAATAATCAGAAACAGCGAGACTCCGAAATCACCGATATACAGATTACACACTGTAGTTGAAATAACTGCTTTTTCCGGAATTCCTGCATACAAATAAATCGCATTATAATGTGTCAATAAAATAACGATTGTTGCAAACGCTCTCACAAAATCCAAGTAAAATAATCTTGGTTTTGACATAGTGTTTCAACCTCACTTTCCCTTTTAACTTTAGTCTATCTGACTCTGGATATATGCCACATCCTCCGCAAGAATCCGGTCTTCGATTTCAATGCAGATTTCAATTTTCTCTAAGGCAACTGCCTCCGCAAAATTCATCACGATTTGCGGATCTTCTCCCAAAAACAGAATTCTATTCTTCATCAGGAGTCCATTCGTTGCAATATTATTCATGTCAAAAACATACTTCTTTCCCTGATCCGTGTACACTTTTGCCGTAAAATCTGTTACGGTAATGCCACCGTTAATACTCGGATCTAAACGTATCTGGGTTGTCGGCTCATATTTTGACAATTTTTCAAATTCGTATTCGGAAACGTCTTTTTTGACAATCAGGTTGGTGGTATCTTTCTCTTTGTATTCGCCCTGCTGCAAAACATAAAGCTGGGCTTCCCTTTTTCCGGTATGTGCATCACTTCCTCGTACATCCATCATTTCTAATAATTTCAGAATGTTCTTGTGATTGCTCAGACCTACATGCTTGAAAATGCGTTTATTTAATTCTCGCAGCATAAAATACAGATTGTCGACTTCAATTCCCGCATACTCTGCATTCATCACCCATGCAGGATAATATCCCTGCTGCTGTACTGTGAATGCATAAATTCTCTCTATAAAATGTAACAGTGAACCGTCGGTCTTGTTTGGCTCTTTTGGGAAATCATCATACTCCCACTCTACATCAAACAATTTCTGTAAGGCTTCCGGTCGAAACCAGAACATGGTTCCAAGTGGTGCTACCGGTTCTTTTGACTCATCTATATCTACGGTGTATCCCAGCTTTTCTGCCAGTTCCACTGTTCCCTCATAGTTATAGCCCCACGCAATTTCTCCTACCGTCGGATAATAATCCGCAAAGTTTGGCGGTGGCGGCAACAACATACCAAGACGAGGATTTTCCTCGAACAATTCTACGATATTGCTTACATAAATCTCATTTTTCAAAAGGTTCTCAAAGCATTTGTAGGAAAAAGATTCTCCCTTAATTTCTTCATCTAACTGCTGCACCTTTTTGTCATGCATAAAACATACATAATCATAATTTTTGCAAAATTCTCTGGCTCCGACTAATAGAGAGCTGACATCACGTCCTCTGTTTGGGATAACCACTACCTGAACGCTGTTCCATTTTCCTTTACTGAAAACTTCTTCGATTTTTTTCTTCTTTTCTTCGGTCTGGGTGGTGATCAATATATCGCTCTCTTTTGGCATTGCCTGTGCATACTCATAACAATACGGAATTAAATCCTCAAAATATTGATGGATTACCAACCCTACTTTTGTCTTTTTATAATCTAAATTCGGATTTTTCTGCGAATCAATTGGCAAAATATAATCATAGTGCAGACATCTGTTGATATCTGTCTGATTTTTTACACGCAGTATATTTTCCAGGATAAGCTCTGTATCATAATCCGTATGCTCTCTCAGATATTTGAACACCTCAAATTCTACCTGTCCCGTAG
>CAKRJK010000123.1 GCA_934351705.1 uncultured Lachnospiraceae bacterium | reverse complement strand
CAGCAGTATCCTCTTTTCACAAAAATACCTTTTCGGATTCTTATCATGCAAAAGACGAGATAACACAAATTCAAATTGCAGACAGGATCATATGGAGCCGGGGAGAAAATATTACAAGAAAAGTATCGGAGGTCTTTTCGACAAAACATCCGTATATCGGAAATATGCCGCAAAACGCAGAAACGGTGATCGCGCTTGGTATGGCAGAAGATATTGGCAATTTTACAAATAAGTTGCAGACAAAGACAGAGCCGTACGGATGGATTTTGAAATTGGAACAGGAATATGATCCGGCGGACAGGGAAGTATTGGAACAGAAGATGACCGATTATGCGTGTGTATTGCTGGCGGTAATCGATAATATGGGATATGTAACCTATGACTACCGCATGGCGGGAGAAACGTATCATTTGACAGTCACAGAGGAGGAGGCAGACACCTTAGCAGGTCAATCGGTAAAACAGATAGCAGAGACACCGGAGGGCTTGCAAAAGTTAATGAGAATGCGAAATCTTACCGAGGGCATAGCCAACAGGTGATATGTGGGAATGTTTTATGCCGTCGGAAGATTGCCGCTTGTGAAGTCTGCATGGAAATAAAAGCTATTTGGCGAAGTGGTGTTTGTTGTAATCCGTAACAGCGGGATCTTTGAACTGTATGGTGCGAATCCATTCTTTGGTTCCGTCTTTTTTCACGGCTTCGGACTGATTGCTGCGTAAGAAACGAACGAGATTGTAAGGGTTGATCCAGATTTCGGAATCACAGTCCTTTTGGGATTCATCAAAGATCAGCTGAATGCCAAAGTGAAGATGAGTCTCATTGATATTGTTTGTGTTCTCTTTCTTGCTGTATCCGGTGTGGCCCATGTATCCGATGACATCGCCGGCAGTAACGATACTGCCCTCTTTCAAACTTTTCTGAAATGGGTAGTCCTGACGAAGATGAGCGTAGTAGTAATAGCGTTTTTGATCAAAACTGCGGATGCCGATTCGCCAGCCTCCGTACTGATTCCAGCCTAAAGCCTCCACGTAGCCGGATTCGACGGCAATGATCGGAGTGCCGATCTGTCCCATCATGTCGTGTCCGAGATGAGGTCTGCTGTAACCATAGGTACGTGAGGTTCCGAAGTCATCAAAATCTGCATAGGGAAAGCCTTTTGCAATCGGAGAAAACACTTTCAGACCGTAATGGGTATCATATTTGTTGCTGCCCGGAGAAGTTTCTGATTTGTATTCGCCAACATAGCCGTCTAAAACCGCAGAATAGGCTTCTAAATAATAGTTATAGGAAGCAAGATTCTGTGTCAGTTTTTTCATCGTGGTTTTTCCGGAAGTGATTTTTTCGGCGGTTTCTGTGATTTTCTGAGGACATTTTTCAGAGAATGTACCACCGTTATTTGCAGCGGTATAAGCTAAAAGTTCGATCCAATTCACGGGATGTTTACTGCCGTGACTTTCCACATCCAGATCGTAAGCGGTCAAAAGCGCTTCATAAGAAACATTAAAATCCACCCATTTGATAAAATCTTTTTTTGTATTTGTGGATTCTGTCATCTGTGTTTTGTTTACATAAAAAAGTACAGTGCAGAGAAACAATACACTGAGGACACCTATGGGAAGAAAATATTTTATTTTGCGAGGAATCTGCATAGAAAAAACCTGTCATTATTTTTATACAATATATGTGTGAGTAGAAATTTTTATGAAATGAAAAGAACTGTCCATCCTAGCAGATGAACAGCTCCAAAAGAAATACGACCACGCAGGCAATTACGGAAACCTGAAATAAACTTCCGCCAAACCATGCGATCAATATTGCAACGAGCAAAGCGGCGAGTCCCGAAACGGCACTTCCCGTTGCATCCAAAATTGCAGGAAATGTCATAACGGCAAGCGTCACATAAGGTACATAATATAAAAACGAACGGATAAATTTGCTCTTTATATCCCTGCGGATTAAAGTCAGCGGCAGTACGCGGATTAAGTAAGTTACGACTGCCATGATTAAAATATAAATATAAACATTATGCTTCATGGTCAGAATCCTCCTTTACCGGGAAGAAAAAGGCGGCAAGAGCGGAAATGGCAACGGTCAGTATGATTGTCTGCATCCCGGAACTAATATCAGAAATCACCGGAAGTTTGGCAAAAGCAAAACTTGCAGCCATAGAAAAAGCAACTACCGCACCCACAATTTTACTCTTTCTTGCCGGCGGAATAATGATGGCGATAAACATACCGTATAAGCCGACGCTCAGAGCACTCACGATATTTGCGGGCAAAACATTTCCCATCACAACACCGAGATAAGTGCCGATGGACCATCCCGGAACCGCGATCGTAATTGCACCAAAAGTATAATAGGGATTTAATTTGCCGGGAACAGAGATTGAAATCCCAAAAATCTCATCGGTTACGTCATAACCGATCAGTAATCTATGCAGTAGGGGAGTGTCCGGTGCTATTTTCTGGCTGAGAGCACAGGACATCAGCAAATACCTTACATTCGCGACAAACTCCATAAGTGCCACTTCTAAGTAACTTGCTCCTGCGGCAATCAGCGTAAATCCCGCAAATTCTCCGGCAGAGGCATTGAGGGTGAAGCTGGCAAGCATTGCCTGCAGAGCAGTCAGGCCTGCATTTTTCGCTGTGATACCCAGTGTAAAAGAAACAGCAAAATAGCCGAGTGCAATGGGAATGCCGTCCCGTAAACCTTTTTGAAACCATGTCTTATTATCTGCTAACATGATACATTCCTCCAATAGTAAAATTCCTTATCTATTTTAGTACATTTTTTGGAATTAGTCTAATAAATCTTTGCGAACCAAAGAAAAAATAAAAGTAATTCCAGAAGTTTCCAAATGGTGCAAAATATGTCGAAATCTTGCAAAATATGTGGATTTACTTGACTTTTAAAAGCAAAGAATTTTATAATAAAATATACTACACAAAGGACTATAAAAAGTATGAACAAAGGAATACAGAGATGGCGTTGGTTTGGATTGAAAGAAGAGGACGCCAAGAGATACCAAAGAGAGATAGCGGTAGATAATATGAGGATTATCCGCAAGGAAAGCAGGATAATCGCGATACTAGGTTTGATTTTCGGTACGGTACTTTATGCGATGGATCGTACGATTGTCGGAAAATCACTGGCTATTTATCTGGGTACATTGGCAATGCTTTTGATTTATGTATTGTCAACAAATTGCTTAAAGAAGAATCCGAAGACGATTTCAAAGCCAGTTTCGTGGACGCTGATGGCAATGTTTGTCGTCTGTGCCTATGCAGTTACAATTTATATCGGAACATTCGGGGCACATCAGCAGCTTGCGGTAATGTGTGTGGCACTGTTTATTTTCCTGCAGATTAATTTCGATATTCTTCCGATTTATGATGTGATCATTACGATATTTGCGGTGGCGGCATTTTGGATCAGCAGTTATTTATCCAAGTCAACGGAGTTAGTAAAATATGACATTATGAATACCTGTTTGTCGGTTACGATCGGTAACATCGTGGCATGGGAAAAGTCCAAGATTAAATGGGAAAATGTCATCGCGCGGGAAAAGATCGCAAGAGACCGTGATGTCGATCTTTTGACAGGACTGTGGAACAGACGTGCTTTTGAGGATAACGTAGAAAAGATTCTTAAGGAGCATACGATTGACAGCATGGGTGTTGCCATGATTGATATTGATAAATTCAAGACAATCAATGACTGTTACGGACATGAGACAGGAGATGCGTACTTATGTCATTTTGCAAGAATTTTTGAGCAGTCGATCGGTAATAACACGATTATCGGGCGGCGTTCGGGAGATGAGTTTTTCCTCTTTGTTTACAATTTTATCACGGTGGATAATCTGGTTGAGGCAAATGAGCGTTTTCACAAGAATTTAAGAGAGATGCCGATTACCCTGCCGGACGGAACGAAAAAGGAAATCTGCATTTCGATGGGAGTCGTGTGGACGGAGGATGTCAGCGTACACTGGGAAGAACTTTTGAGAGCCTCTGACGATGAATTGTACTATATCAAAGAACACGGAAGAAATAATTATAAGATTGCAGAGTATAAAAAATAGACAATCGTAACAGAATAATTAAGAGATAGTAAAAAGGATGCTTGTAAAAGCATCCTTTTTTGGGAGAAATAGAAGTATGATGATTAATCATACATAGTCATATTGTATTTAATTTTACGGTTTAACTTCCAGATGAGAATTGCCGGTATACTAAGGAGCAGATAAAGGCATGGTAACCCACCTACAATCGCCATTACCGTAAAAATAATAATGTTTAACATTATAGCCTCCTTTCTTCTTCTGTTACAAACTATATCAAAAAAAGGAGGCTTTTTGTGGAAATGTAAACGCTCCTTAACGCTATTTTAATCTGTGTTAAGAAAGCGTTAAGAATCGCATTCGTCTTCCCTCATGCGGTAACCGACGCCAAGCTCCGTATAAATGTAAGTCGGTTCTGCCGGATTGGTTTCCAGCTTTCTTCGGATGTTTGCCATATTGACGCGTAAGATTTTATTGTCGGTATCACTGTAAGGTCCCCATACATCCAGCATGATTGCAGAGTAGGTCACCACCTTGCCTGAGTTTTTGGCAAGACATGCAACAATCTTATATTCAATCGGTGTCAGATGAATTTCCGCATCATTTAAGGTGATTAGACGTTTTTCAAAATCGATGGTCAGATCTTTTGCGTGGTAAGGCTTGATAAATAGCGGAGAATCCGTATCCATCTTATTGCTGTGTCTTAACGAGGTGCGGATTCGTGCCAAAAGTTCCGAGGTTCCGAAAGGCTTGGTGATGTAATCGTCGGCACCGCAATCTAAAGCCAATACTTTTTCATGCTCTGCGGTGCGGGCAGAGATGACAATAATCGGGCAGCTTGACCACTCCCGTACTTTTTTGATAATATCAACGCCATCCATATCAGGCAGTCCCAGATCAAGCAAAATCAGATCGGGACATTGTGAGGATATAATATCCAGTCCGGTCTTTCCGGAAGAGGCGGAGAGAACCTTATAATCATGAGAGGTCAATACCTTTCGTATAAAGTTTAGAATATGTAGTTCATCTTCAATGATAAGAATAGAAAATTTAGCGTTCATAAGCAGTTACCTCCTTTGGCAGCGAAAAGCAAAATTCCGCCCCGTTATCATGGTTAAAAGCGGTGATTTCTCCGTTGTGAGCCTGTATGATTGTTTTACATATGGACAGACCGATTCCCATACCGCGGTGTGAATCGGACGAAGTCGAGGATGATTGTCCGTCAAATAGGGAAGGAATCCGTTCGGGACTTAATCCTTTTCCGTAATCAATGACGTGGAATGTTACCTGTGAAGGGGTATCCGTTACAATCAGATCAATCGGTTTTGAGCTTTCAGAGTGAACAATCGCATTTTCCAATAAGTTGATTATGACCTGCTCGATCAAAAGCGGGTCCATAGGCACCATGAGAAAAGCCTCAGGAATCGACACCTGGATCTGGGCGTCGGGGATTCTCTTTCTG
>CAKRJK010000122.1 GCA_934351705.1 uncultured Lachnospiraceae bacterium | reverse complement strand
GACACCAGTCTCTTCTTTGACTTCCCTCGTCGCCGTATCTTTATACTCTTCGCCCGGTTCTACCGTTCCTTTCGGTAAAACCCATCCTTCATATTTGTTCCTGTAATTTTTGTACAGAAGCAATATCTTGCCACGAAAAATTACCACACCACCACAACTTGTTGCTTCTATCATAGCAATCCCTCCTGATGTGGTTGTATCACTTGCATATAGTATAACCTTTTTTTGTCAATCTTGCAACCTAATTACTGAGCATAATATGCATCAAATACTTTCTTGGCGATCGGAGCGGCAACTTTACCGCCGGTTCCCGCCTCCTCCGCAATGACGGCAATCGCAATGTCCGGTTTTCCGGAGTCTTCCTTTGAGGCATATCCCACAAACCATGCGTGGCTGTCACCGTTGCTGTTGATCTCGGCAGAGCCCGTTTTTCCGGCTGCGGTATAGCTTTGTCCCTTTAAGACGCGTGCGGTACCGTCTGTGACAACGGACTGCATGTACTCCTGCATGATCTGTGCCTGTGACTTGGATAAGAGTTTTGCGTACTCTGTCTTTTCGTATTGCTTTACGGTAGTTCCGTCTGCGTTTTTGGTGTGGTCTATGATATACGGAGTCATTAAAACACCGTCATTTGCGACAGAGGATACGATCATCAGCATATGATATGGGGAAACCAAAGTCTCGCCCTGTCCGATCGCAGTCTGCATGGTCTGCATCGTGGTGGAATTCTTATCTAATTTAAAACTGCTCTTTTTCGCTGCAATATCTCCCGGAAGTGTTTTGTTAAACAACAGGCTCTCGCAAAATTCACGATAGGAATTCTTGTTTAAGCTGACACCGATATTGGAAAAAGAAGTATTGCAGGAGTTGGTAAAGGATTCCTTTAAATCCTCTTTTCCGTGTACTTCGTTTCCGAAACAGTGAATTACAGAATTTTCAATGGTCAGAGTGCCTTTGCAGGTAAAATCATAACTGTTATAATCGGAATTTTCGTTCATATATTCCAATGCCGTCAAAATTTTAAAGGTAGAACCCGGCGGGTACAAGCCCTGCGTTGCACGGTTTACCAATACGGAGTTGCTTTCGTCCGAAGAAATGCTGTCCCAGTCGTCGTCAATGCTGTTCGGATCAAAGTCCGGTTTTGACACCACTGCAAGAATCCTTCCGGTGGAAGGCTCCATGACGATCACTGCACCTTCCTGATCTCCGAGTGCCTGATACGCCGTCTCCTGTAAATTCACGTCCAGAGTGGTATATACATTATCTCCGATATTTTTCTGGTTTGTAATTTCATTGACCATACGCTGCAGGAAAAAGGTATTGGAACGAAGCAGATTAAAGTTCGCCTGCAGTTCGATTCCGAGTTTTCCGTGTGTCGGGTAACCTACCACATGGGCAAATTCCCGTCCGTACGGATAATTTCTTGTTTCCTTGCCGTTATCGTCGACCTTTGTCTCGGCAAGAATCTCTCCGCCTGCTGCCAAAATCTTTCCGCGGATTACGCTGCCGGAAAAAGAGTCCTGTCTTGCATTGTAGGCAGAATTAATGAAATCCTCACTCTTTGCCGTCTGAAAATACGCAAAATATCCCATCGTTGCAATAAAGATTGCCAGAAAGAAATAGGCAATGACCGCAAACTCCCGGTTCCTAGAGGAGGTCTTCGATTTCTTCGTCGAATCCCGTCTTTCTTCTGGTTCGAGTGTCTCGATTGTCAGGTTTTGCAGGTTCTTCTCTTCTTCTTTTCTTTTTCTTCTTTTTTTCAACATGATTTTTATTTTCCTCTTCATCCTGTCTTAAAATATAAAGCCCTTGAATAATGGCAAAAATGATTACTGTACTGAGCAGGGAGCTTCCGCCGTAGCTGACAAGTGGGAGCGTGACTCCGGTAGACGGAATAAATTTGGTGACACCGCCGATGGTCAAAAATATCTGAAAGCCGTACACCGTTCCCAGTCCGAGTGCGATCAATTTGTAAAACTGGTCTTTCATCTGCATTGCAATATTTAAAAACATCAGATAACAGCTTGCGCAGACCAGCACCAGACACATTGCAAACGCACCGCCCATTTCCTCGGAGATTGCCGCAAATACAAAATCACTTTCAACCACCGGGATTTTGTCAGGCATTCCCTGAAACAGTCCCATTCCGAACCATCCTCCGGTTCCGATTGCAAATAAGGACTGGCAGATCTGGTAGCCCTCGTTGTCGATGACCGCCAGCGGATCTTTCCACGCGATCACACGGACACGGACGTGGTTAAACAGCTTGTATGCCACCACCGCCGCCAAAGAGCCGCAGGCAAGTCCCGCTAACGCATAGGAAGGTTTTCTGGTTGCCACGTACAACATGACAAGGTATACGATAAAGAAAATCAATGCTGCACCAAGATCTTTGGATACGACCAGAATGATGACATGCAGAGCCGCAACCACCGTTGCTTTTACTACCTGCTTAAATTCTGTGGATTCATAAAACATGGATGCCACAAAAAATACAAAAACAATCTTGATAAATTCGGATGGCTGAATGGTGATTCCCGCAACCGTAAACGAAAGTTTTGCCCCGTAGCTTCTTGCACCCATCACCGCGACAACGCCCAGACAGGCGAGTCCCACGATCGCATAGATCCAGGTCAGCTTATGGAAAAATTTTAACTTGTGAATGATAAACGGAACCAAAAGAGTGATTCCGATGGCAATCACGGCAATGATACACTGCTTGACCGCCTTATCAAAATTCAGCCTTGCCAGAATGATAAAACCGATCGTCAAAAGCATACACATATTGTTGACGAGCAGCCGCGAGGCTTTTTTGTAAAAAACCTTATAACAAAGCTGGATCACGATCAGCAGGATAAGCTGGATCAGATATAACCCGATATATTTGGGCTCTTTCGTGACTGCACACATGACAAGGAACGCATCAATATGTATCAAATACATTAAACTTGCCTGACTGTTAAATATTCTGTTTTTTCTTGCCTGTGATTTGTGTTTCCGAAATACCGCAAAGCACTCATAGGTGTAGAGTGCAAACAAGATAATCATCAGATATTTGGAAATTTCTACAATAATATGAACCATAAATTTTTTATTCTACTCCTCGTTTCATATGTCCGTTGGTATATGCAAAATCAATCGCATCTTTTTGAAGAACCTCTCCCTCCAGATACACACGCCGGAACAGCGTCAGGATTTTTTGTATCTGCTGTCTGTTCTCGGTGTTAAAATGCAGCCGGTAAGAGCCACAATGCAGCGCCTTTACCTCTTTTGACATTCCAAAGAGTGCCAGCGGTGTGCTGTTGTATATGAGATTATAGCAGTTTTGGCAGTCGGTTTTTATCAAAAATTCTTTCTCATAGCGGTCTTTTAGATAAAAAGACTGATTTTCTTTTTTGCAGACGCCGAGACTTTTTGCAACACATCCGGCTGTTACCATCAATGGAATCGTACCGTAGAGCAAAAGTTCGCTCCCCGAGCAATCCCTGTGCAGCAATTCTTTGGAGTTTAATTCCAACGGAACCGTATCCTGTGTGATTCCCACGTTTTGAAATGCCGCATGAGCTCTGTTGGAATATGCATAGAGATTGCTGTCGGCGTGAATCCTGCCGCCGTATTGATGTTTTTGTAAAAATCCGAGTTCCTCATAATTGCGGATCAGCATACCGTCGAACGGAATCTTTGACAAGGAAGCCCAAAGACGCTCGTACGCGTTTCGTGTCCGCTCCCGAAAAATGAATGGGAGCATTAAGTAACACTCTTTTTCTGCCTGTTGTATTTTCTTGCAGATATCCTCTAAGCCGGAGATGCCTTGTCCGGATAAAACCGCCGTTGCATCAACATAGATTCCCGTGACAAACTCCTGCTCACAGATGAAATCCAGATGTTTTAAGGATTCCAGTGATACGCGGACATCCGGGGATGTGTTACTTTTTGCCACGATCGGTTCATGCTTTTGCAAAAAACTGCTGTTTTCTTTTCGCCGGTAGGAGGTTAATCTCTGCTCGCTAATCTGCTCCAAAGCGTTTCTTCTCAGAGCATTCAACTGTCCGATCGGAATGAAGGAATCCTTGTCCATCACAATCTCAAGTGACTCAAAAACAAATGGCGTATTGCCCGTTTTATTCATTTTCTGCCTTACGTCCGCCTCGGAGAGCGGCTTGCTTTTTGCCTCCTGCACCGTTTCTCCCAAAACCGTGATCGCAAGGTCTTGATACGTTACTGTAAGTGTAGCATATTCTCCTTTTGAGAGTATTAACTTTCCCTTAATTTTTTCCTGCAAATTCTCTTGTGTTGTCGTGGATACAGAATCGTTTGCGGAATGTTTGGACTTCTCATGTCCGGGTTTGTTGAAGGTAATCATTTCCGCACCGTTGTGACGTTTATAATAGCCGTCCGTAAAGCCGCTTCGATTTCCCAGATCAAGAAGTATCCGGTAATCATTTTTGGAAACGGAAAACGCCTCTGCTCCGTCCGCCTCATAGCGGTCAAGATATTTGCGGTAAACGGAGGTTACCCCCGCTGCATACTCTGTCTGCTTCATCCTGCCTTCAATCTTAAAAGAGTCAATTCCTGCCTGTGCAAGCTCCGGGATCAGCTCAATGGTACACAAATCCTTCGGACTCAGAAGATAAGTCGGTTCTTTGGATAATGATTTCTTACGTGAATCAAGTACTTCGTAGGCAAGCCGGCAAGGCTGTGCACAGCGTCCTCTGTTGCCGCTTCGTCCGCCTAACATACTGCTTAAAAGGCATTGTCCCGAATAGCAGTAGCACAACGCTCCGTGTACAAAGCTCTCAATCTCCGCACCTGTTTCGTCTTTGATCTTACGAATCTCTTTTAAAGATAACTCCCTGGAGGTGACAATGCGTTTTACCCCCTGATCCAGTAAAAATGCCGCACCGTCTGCACCGGTAATCGTCATCTGTGTGCTTGCATGAATATCGAGAAGCGGAAAAGCCTCCCTCAAAAAAGAGATTACCCCGAAATCCTGTACGATGACTGCATCCAAGCCCTGTTCATAATACGGCAGAAGGTAATCGTAAAGCTGTTCATTGATCTCACGCTCTTTTAAAAGTGTGTTGACGGTCAGATACAGCTTCTTTCCGTGAAGGTGCATGTAATCAATCGCATCTAAGAGTTCATCCTTTGTAAAGTTATTTGCATACGCTCTTGCACCAAAAGCACTTCCACCCAGATAAACGGCATCCGCACCTGCCTGTGTGACGGCTTTTAGTGTCTGATAGGCTCCCGCAGGTGCCAATAATTCAATCTTTCCCATATGATAAAAGAAAGGACAGGCGTTTACTCTGTCCTTTGTCTCCTTACTGTTTTTCGTCTTTTGCTGTCATTGGTTTGACTTTTCCCAACAGAGAATCTTCCAAAGAGGCTTCTAATTTTGCTTTGTTTAACAGCAATTCTTTGTTCTCTGCCTCAAGTTCTTCCAATCGTTTGGTGTTGCTCTCGGTCTGCACCTGATTGGAGATTAAATCATGTTTGAGATTGTATATCTCACGCTCTTTGGCTTCAAGTTCTAACTCAAGCTTGTCT
>CAKRJK010000121.1 GCA_934351705.1 uncultured Lachnospiraceae bacterium | reverse complement strand
GATCACGCGTCCGACACCGTGCTCCCCAACTAACAGTTCTCTTGCAATCTTACAATATTCATAGAGCTGTTCTACCGGAACCACATCCTCATGCGCCGCAATCTGAAAGACAGAATCCGCAGAAGTATACACGATCAGATCTCCGCTCTTGCAGTGTTCGTCACCGTAATCCTTGATGACCTCTGTTCCCGAGTACGGTCGGTTGCACAACACGCCCCGTCCCGTACGCTTTGAAAACTCGTCAATGATTTCTTTGGGAAATCCGTCTGGATAGGTCGGCAGAGGAGATTTGGAAATCACTCCCGCAATCTCCCAGTGACCGATCGTCGTATCTTTTCCCTTTGAGCTTTCCGCCATACGGGCATAGGAGGCAAGCGGTGACTGCTCCCTGTCATACACATGAACCCCGTCAATATTAAAATATCCCATTTTTTTCATATTAGGCATGGAAAAATAAGGACTTTTGGAAGCGGCAAGAATGGTGTTGCTTCCCTCATCTCCATACTCTGCCGCATCCGGCATCTCTCCGATTCCCACGCTGTCCAGTACAATTAAAAATACTCTTTTCATCCGTTTTTCCTCGTTCTTTCTTGTGATTTTTCTATTGTTTTTCCCGATTTTTTAACACGATATTCTATGTAAAAATTATACGTTCTTTCAAAATCCGCGTCAAGTTTCAAAGGCATTACTTATTCTCAATCGGTGTGATAATAATGTTCTCCGCAGATACCCCTGTTTTTCTCTTTACGATGTCTTCTACCTGTGCTCTCTTTGCGTCACTCGCGTCCTCGCCCATGTTCAGCACTACATCTGCCGCATTATCGGTAATGCTGACTACCACATCGGTAAAGCCCTTTGCCTCTAACAGCATTTCCGCCGCTTCCTCTTTTTCGGAAATGTCCGTCATCTTCACCATCTGCTCGATTGCCGCCTGTTTGCTTGCCTCTTCCAGTTCTTTGTTGTTGATGATTTCCAGCAGCGACTCTTTATTTTTTGAGCGTATCTGTTCTCTGGAAAGTTTTGCCTCTGCCGCAAAATTGACATTGCCTGCTCCCGTACTGGTCAGCACCGCCTCACCCGGGTTCGCCGACTCTGCCTCCGCGTCCGTCATGCCTGCCGCGTCTGCCACATCCTCCGACGCCTCCTCGTCCGTAAAGATTTCATTTTTCATGGTATCCTCATCCGAAATCTCGAATTTTTCTTCTGCGTCTTTTTTTCCCGCTTCCTTCGTAAGTTTGAATCCGTCATTGCTGTAACTTA
This sequence comes from uncultured Lachnospiraceae bacterium, assembly GCA_934351705.1. Classification (GTDB taxonomy): domain Bacteria; phylum Bacillota; class Clostridia; order Lachnospirales; family Lachnospiraceae; genus Maccoyibacter. Next base: position 4,300 of record CAKRJK010000121.1, on the reverse strand, counting down.
AATATCCAGCCGCAGCAATCATTAGTGCAAGCCCCGTGATGATCAATTGATTTTTTTTGAATATTTTCTTCATGGACTCCTCCTAATTTTATTTCATTTTTACTATTTCTATCTTATGTGCTTCAATAGGAAATAATGCTAACACGATGTCCTGTATTTTTTTCTTTACCGCCGCGTCTTCCGCCCCCTCTGCAACAACCACAACGCCCTGTACGTTCCCGCTCTCCTTTTCGTCAAAAGCACTGCCTTGATCGCACCCGGTGATCATGACTCTTACCTCTCCGACGCCCTCTGTATTTTTCAGCACCTTTTCTAAGCGTTCCTCCACCTCTATGCTCTCTTGTTCGTCTGTCTGTACTGTGGGCAGCGTACTTTTCGATTTTCCGACAGGCATTGCAATCACCAAAAGCATGACTCCGACCAACGCGATGATCAGTAAATTATTCTTGTTCGCCAAAATATTTTTCATAATCGGCACTCCTTTCCAGTACATATTCCTTCTGCATTTCCTTTAACTTTTCCACATCGACAGACTCGCTTTTCTCCTGCTGAAAGCTGCTCCACTTTTCCACCAGTGCAAAAAAGGATTCCTCCTCGTTGATTTTATTTAAAAGCGGCAGAAACAGTGCCACCAGAAGAATCATTTTGACCGCAAACCGCAAATATTTGCGATAGGTATCTTTCGGTGTCAGATACAGGATCAAAGTCAAAAACAGATACAAAATCATAAAATTCTTAATCCATGCCGTTATCATTCTCCGCCTCCGCATCATCCATCTGCCTACGTCATAAACGAGGACGTTGTACTGATCATGGCGATGGTAATAAAAATCATAAAAATCGTGGTCGTGATGATCCGAAGCAGCATTCCTCCGCCCGTCGCCATACCGGACAGTGCTTTCGCAATCCTCTTATCGGTGACCGGCTCTAAAAAAGCTGCCATAAACTTGTAAAAAAGCGTAATGACAAACACTTTTACAAACGGGATCAACGTCAACAGCAACAGCAAAAAGATCGCCGCCACACCGACACTGTTTTTGATCACCATGCTTGAGCCGATGAGAATATCTCCGATCGCAGATGCCGCCCCTCCGATTCCCGGAATCAGTCCGAGTGATTTTGTGACTGCGCTTCTGCTTGCATAATCCATTGCCGGAGCAATCATGCCCTGCACGACGTTCAGCCCGATTACCAGTGTTAAGATCACTTTTGCACCCCATCGGAACAGATCGGAAATGAGCAGTGCCGTTTTTGAGAAAATCTCATCCTTTAACAGGTAGTTTGCCATCTGGAACAGCACATACACCGATACCAGCGGCAGCAAAAAATACTGCATGACTTTCTCAATTCCGTACAGGATAAAAAAGGTAAGCTCATAAAAAGACATCGCACTCATGGCACTTCCCGCAAATCCCATAACGACCAGATATGCAGGCAGCAGCATCAGCATAAACCCCGTCACCTTTCCCAAAAGGTCCTGCACAATCTGTACCGTAACCGCAAAGGAGCGTAACAGCAGGATCATCACGGTCAAATAGGTCAGCACATAACACAATTCCGAGACGTACGAGTTGTTCGCCAGCTCCAAAAAATTTTGCAGTACACAAAAAATCAACGTCAGCACAAGGATATGGATCAGATTTTCTTTGTTCTGCCTGATCTCGCCCAAAAACCCAGCCCGGACATATTCCCCGATCTCCGAAAGACTTCCTGTGACTCCGTCTTTTGCGATCAGGTTCACCAAATCCGAAAATCCCATTTGAACTTCCTGCTTTGCCAATCCGTCCAGCTCTTCAAACACGCTTTCTTTTTCCAGATAGGCGATCATCTCTTCCCGCTCTGTGTCAAAATCCACCTCTTCGGCTGCCGATACTTTCATGGGAATGCAAAATAACAGCAGAAAAAAGAGGATGATTCTCGTTCCTTTTTTCATAAAAACGCTCCGATTGTCTCTAACAGCGCCAGCATAAGCGGCATACTCACAAACAAAACAGATACCTTTCCAAACATTTCTACCTGTGTTCCGATTGCTGCGTAGCCCGCATCTTTGCAAACTTCAGACGCAAACTGTGCGACATAGGTAATCCCGATCATTTTCATCAACAGCTTGATATACCCCTCGTCCAACTGTAATGCACTCTCTATTTTCGCCACATAATCGACTACAATCTCAAGTTTTGTCAGCAGATATACGAAAATGCAGACACAGGTTCCCATGCTTAACAGCATACTGTATTCGGGCTTACTGTTTTTAAGAATGATCGCCAGAAATGTTCCCGTGATCCCTATCATTGCTATTTTTAAAACATCCATCTTCCCACCTACAATGCAAATAAATCTTTCATGGTTGCAAACAACTCATATATGTACGGAACAATCCAAAACAACACCAAAAGCAGTCCCGCCAGACTCGTTAAAAAAGCCTGTTCCTCTCTTCCGCTGTGCTTTAACACTTGATTTAAAATGGTAACAATAATTCCGATAGCGGCAATTTTAAAAATCAGATTTACACTCATAACGTCTCCTTTTATAACAAGATAAGAATCAGAATCATTCCTCCCATAATGCAGACACTTTGATATACCTTCTGCTTTTCTTTTTGCTCCGTCCACATTCTTTGTATCTTTTCGTTGATCCTGCTTTTATAAAGCTCTGTCAGGGCAATCTGACTCTTGGTGTCCGTCGGTTCAAACAGCCGTCCGACATCGGAAAACATTTCAAATTCTTCTCTGCTTAACGCAAATTCGTTTCTGTGCTTTAATAAAATCTCTCTCCATAATGCCGCGACATCCTCAACCTGCTTTTGTTCCAGACAGTCCAAAAATTCTTTGCACACGCTCTCAAACGGTTCCCTGCTCTTTTTGGCAAATTCCCTTAACAGATCTGCCAGCGGCAATCCGACATACTCCATCTGCTTTTCCAGACAGATCAGCATTTCCTTGATCGTCAAAAGCTGTCTTTCCTGTTCTTTTAGTTTCTGCATAAAATAAATGCTCGCGCCGACCGCCGCACTGAAAATGCAGACACTTCCGATTATCTTTAACATATCTTCGTCAGATTTCCGTCATATACGCGAAATCCTCTTGCTCCTCCCTCTTTTTTCTCCAACATGACAATGCGTCCGAACATCTTCTGCTCCAATAACTCCCGCAAATACGGTTTTTGTGTGAGTTCTGTTACGTCATAGGCATGTACCGTTCCGATAATCTTACAACCGCAGTAAAGTGCCTGCTCCAACGCATGACAATCCTCCTTTGTACCGATCTCGTCCACCGCAATGATCTGCGGTGCCATAGAGCGGAGCATAAATAGCATTCCCTGTGATTTCAAACATCCGTCTAACACGTCACTTCTTCTTCCGATGTCGTTCTGCGGAATCCCCTGCCGGCAGGCTGCAATCTCCGAACGCTCGTCAATGACGCTGATCTGCTTTCCCGCAAGTTCTTTGCTCCCGTCGGACAAAATGCGGATCGTATCCCTTAAATAGGTTGTCTTACCAATCCCCGGAGGTGAGACGATCAGCGTGTTATAAACAGAATCCCGATCTATCAGGTAAGGGATCAATTCTTTGGCGCACCCTCTTTTTTGCTTTGCCACACGTATATTTAAAAAGCAGATATGTGACATGCTTAATATCTTTTCCCCTGCCATAACCACTTGTCCTGCCAGTCCGATCCGGTGTCCGCCCTGTATCGTCAAAAACCCTCTCTTTATCTCATCCTCATAGGCATAAATAGAATAACTGCTGATAAACTTGATCATGCTCTGCAAATCCTCGACGGTAATCCGGTAAGCATCGTCCGCACCGTTTTGCAGCGTTCTTCTCTCTTTGTGAAAATACATTTCTTTTCCCGCCATCAAAAACAGGATCGGTTGTCCCACACGGATACGGATTTCTTCCAGCAAATCCTCGGAAAAGATAAGCGTTTTCAGCCCGTCCCGTAAATGCAGCGGAAAAATCTGGATCAGTTCCTTTTTCATGACAATGTCTCCTTTGGTTTGTCCTTAAAACATATATATGAACGGGAAGTGAATTTATGAAAAGATTTTTGGGATTGTCTGCACAAAAAAAGAACTACCGTACTCGGTAGTTCTCTTTAAAAAATTCTAGTTATATTTGCGTTTTCTAGCTGCCTCAGATTTCTTTTTACGTTTTACGCTTGGTTTTTCGTAATGCTCTCTCTTACGAATCTCCTGCTGAATACCTGCTTTTGCACAGTTTCTTTTAAATCTGCGTAAAGCGGAATCTAAAGTCTCGTTCTCTTTTACGATTACATTTGACATAGTCTCACACCTAACC
>CAKRJK010000120.1 GCA_934351705.1 uncultured Lachnospiraceae bacterium | reverse complement strand
TGCGGAAAGTGCTACGATCTTTGCGGTCTTTCTCGCCTCGTCTCCGTCCACGGTACGGTTCTCGGTAATCTTTTCAAACATTTTTTCGTTGATATTATTCATCAGCGTTTCCAGACGCATAACGCCGCCCTCACGCGTTTTAAACGGTTTTCCGTCCTTGCCGTTCATCGTTCCGAATCCTAAGAATTTTAACCCTGTTTCATTCTTTACGATACCTGTCTTTTTCGCACAACGGAACACTTGGATAAAGTGCATTTCCTGACGCTTGTCAACCACGTAGATGACCTCATCCGGATCAAACTCCTTGCGGCGCATGATCAAGGTTGCCAGATCTGTTGTGGTATATAGTGATGCTCCGTCTGATTTTAAAATAATACACGGCGGAATTTCTTTTGCGTCGTCTTCCTTTGCAACATCCACCACCAATGCTCCGTCGCTCATATACGCAAAACCGTCTTTTTTCATCTGTTCTACCATATCCGGTACATACGGCTGTGCATCGGATTCGCCTTTCCAGAGTTCAAAAGACACGTTCAGATTCGCGTAATTTTTCTTCAAATCTGTTACTGAGACATTCAAAATATGGGACAGCAATGCCTGATACCCTTTTCTGCCTGCCTGCAATTCGGAAGTTGCCTTCATCGCCTGCTCCTTATATGCCTCATCCTCTTTGGATTTTGCGCTTGCAGTCGGATATATCTCCTCTAATTCGGAAATGGTAAACGGTGCTTCTTTCGGATATTCTCCTTCATAAGACTCGTCAAAATAGACAAGCTCCGGTTTTCTCTCGTGTAACTCGGTAATGATCAATCCCATCTGGAGTCCCCAGTCTCCCAAATGCACATCACCGATCACTTCATGTCCCATGAATTTTTCCATACGTTTAATACTCTCGCCGATGATCGCGGAACGCAAATGACCTACATGAAGCGGTTTTGCCACGTTTGGTCCGCCGTAATCAATGATCATTTTCTTTGGTGCAGTGCTTTTTTCACAGCCGTATCTTCCGGTATTCTCCTGCATTTGCACCAGATACTCACTCAAATAGCCCTCTGATAATTTCAGATTCAAAAATCCCGGTTTTACGGATTCTACCATACAAAACATTTCACTGTCCTGCAATTTTTCCGCAACCTTGTCGGAAATCATAAACGGGGCACAGTGGTATTCTTTTGCCGCCGCCATTGCTCCGTTGCACTGAAACTCACACAGATCCGGTCGGTTTGAGAGTCCTACTTTTCCGTATTTTTCGTCATATCCGCAATCTACAAATGCTTTTGTCACTTCTGTTGTAATTAGATCCAATATCTTTTTCATTTGGTTTCTCCTTTTTCTCTATCCCTTATTCGTTTTCAAACAGCGGTGTTGAAAAATATCGCTCTGCGGTATCCGGCAAAATCGTAACTACCGTTTTTCCCTCACCCAGCTTCTCTGCCAGCTTAAGCGCCGCCGCCACATTCGTTCCGCTTGAAATTCCACACATGATGCCCTCCAGCCGTGCCAAATCCTTTGCCGTCTGAATTGCCTCATCATCTGTCACAATGTAAATATCATCATAAATCTCTTGATTGAGAATATCCGGAATCAATCCGTCTCCGATTCCCATCTGTAAATGCGTTCCGATTGTACCTCCTGCTAAAATTGCTGCATTTTCCGGCTCTACCGCCCAGATTTCAATATCTGGATTCTGTGCTTTTAACACTTCTCCGATTCCCGTGATCGTTCCTCCCGTTCCGATTCCGGAACAAAATCCGTGAATCGGTCCTGCCACCTGCTCTAAGATTTCCAAACCGGTGTGATGTCTGTGTACCATCGGATTTGCAAGATTTTCAAACTGCTGTGGTACATACACTTTCGGATTCTCGGCTTTCATGCGGAGTGCTGTCTGAAGACATTCGTCGATACACGCTCCGATGTTGCCTGCGTCATGGATCAAGATTACTTCCGCACCGTAATGGCGTACCAGCTTTCTACGCTCCTCACTGACCGAATCCGGCATAATGATAATCGTCTTGTATCCCCGAACCGCTCCGATCAACGCGCGTCCGATTCCCTGATTGCCGCTTGTCGGCTCAACGATAATCGTATCTTCCTTTATAATTCCTTTTTTTTCTGCTTCTAAAATCATATTGTAGGCAGTTCTCGTCTTGATTGAACCTCCCACGTTCATTCCCTCGAATTTGACCAACACCTGGGCATTGCCGGGTTGGTTCATACGGTTCAGGCGGATCATCGGTGTGTGACCGATTGCCTCAAGTACATCGTTGTAGATCATTTATGTTTCCTCTTTATTCATAATACATTCTATCATAAAGCTATGCTTTGTGATTTTATTCGTTACTCCGCAGTGCAGGTCGGAAAAATCTTCGATTTTCCCGACTGTCGGGCTTTCGCCCTATCACCAAAGAAAAATAAAAAATGCTTTGTGCGAGCACAGCATTTTTTATTTTTCTTTGGTGGCACTGCTCATTGCTTAGCACATTATAACACAATCACAATTTTACAACAACTGTCAGACGGCGAATTGGGTTGTTTCACTGAGAAGTTTTCGTCGTAAAAAGAGAGCTGCGTACGAATTGCTTCGTACAACAGCCCTTTTTGAAAAAACTTATTTATCGTCTTTCTTTCTATTCTTTGTCACAAAGACAACTACAAGAGCACTTGCCACAACCACTGCTCCGATGAGGAAGATCCACCATCCCGTATGGTTTTCTTCCTGTGCCGGTGTTGCGATGGCATCTGTCGATTTCTGTTCTACCGCTTTTTCATCAATCACGATGATGTAGTCGGAGGCATGGTTGAAGGTAAGCTCTACGCTTCCGTCTTTTCCGATCTCCTCCTCGCAGATAAACTCCATCTCTCCCGTCTGCTCGTTAAAGTAGTACAGGCTTGCATACAGTCCGGCATTCTTCTTATCCACATTTAGGGAAAGCACAGCCTTGAAGCCAAACTCGCCATCGTGGGACAGACTTAAGCTCATATAGGACTTCTCGCCTGTGACGCTGTTGATTGCTTCAACCGGAATAGCACCCTCTGCTTCTGTACCAAACTTCACACCGAAGTCGATATCCTTCCCGCTGTCCGCAGTCACGTCCTTGCCGTTTACACTCCATGTAATGCCGTTGCCCATATCAAACACAACGGTAACATTTTCTCCGCGGATCTGATCAAACAGTTTTTCCGGTACCACGGTGGTGCCGTTCATATCAACCGTAATCTTATCTCCCTTAGAAGCCTGCTTCACATCCTCACAGATGACATCCCAGCCCTCTTTGCCGTTTTCGCCTTTGATGAATGGTGCCTGACCGCTATTTTCGGTAACGTCAGGTTTTGCCACTGTTCCGGCAGATCTGTTACCTGTGGTTCTGCTGCCTGTGGAGCTGCCCGCCGTGTTGGACGCCTCCTTAGTATTCCCTGTCTCTCCGGCGTTGTTTTCCGCTGCCGGTGTCCTATTAAGCATTACCACAATTTCCAAATGTTCATAATTCTCTTTATCAGCTCCCGTGTAAATTGCCGTTGCCTGCGTCAAAACGCCTGTCTGCAACGCCGTATTGCGGTCGCTCTCCTGCCATACCCAGCCGTCCGGCAGCACCACATCTGAGACTTTCTCGCAGGTGTTGGAAACATCCATAGAACCTGCCGGCATAGCAGGCGGATTCAGTGCCTTGTTTACCGTCAGCGTCAATGGGAACTCAACCGTCCGGTAAAGTTCCGTTTCCACAGGGGTAAAGACAACCGTGTACTCCGTGCGATTACTGTCAGCAACCGTAGGCTTTTTATTTGTCTGCTTCCATGTAAAAGTACCGCTTATCGGCAATTGTCCGTTTTGCAATGCAGACGCATTTCCTCTGCCATCACCATACAGCACGCTTCCACCCGTCAGGGCAGAGCTGCTAAGTGTATCACCGTAGGTAATCGCAGCCGCCACAGGGGCAGACGCTACATAAGGCTTCGCCTGTGCCACCGTTATGGAAATCTGACCTGCAAATGTCTTATAATTATTCGTGTCATCCGGGGTGAAGATTGCCTCATATTTCTTGGTTCCCGCGGACAGCACCGTAGTTTGATTATGAAAACTCCATGTACCTGTTACCGTCACATTGGAATCTCCGACAGTCCAGATAACACTTCCTCCCGACAGTTTAAAATCTGCCAAAGTCTGTGACGGATTATAGATAAATTCTGTCTCTGTCACACCGTCAACTTCCTTTATTGCAGCTGGAAGCTGATTTATCTGCGGCGTTGCCTGGTTTACGGTAATGCCTACACTGTCCGTCTTTGGAATATAAGCCTCGTCGTCCGGTGTAAACTTCCAGTTCGCACTTGCCGTTCCCGCTGCCGGGATCAGGCTCTCATCCTCCCATGCCAGTGTACCTTTCACAGGATTTCCGTCACCGTCTACAAACTCTGCGTTTTCAAACGTCAGTGTCGAAAGTTTGTCACCATAGGTCATGACGCTGTTCTTTAAAGTCACCTCTGTGCCCGCCTTGACATAGACCTCGCTCTTATCCACCCAGCTTGTATGAATGACAACTGTAATGGTATTGTAGTTCTCTGTCTCGACAGTCAGTGTAATGTCACGCGTTTCAATCGTTTCATTTTTCTTTATCGTATAAGTCAGTATACCGGTTTCTTTATTAAAGTTACTGTTCTCAATCCACATATGTGCAGAGATTACACCATCTATGATCTTTCCACAGTCTGCAGGCAGCAGCTTTCCTATATCGATGCTGTCCTCATGATTGCGGCTATAATAGTAATTTCTGTTCAGGTCAGTCACCGTCGGTGCATTCTTCTTTGCCACTGTCACCGTAATCTCTCTGTCCGCTGCCGCGTTATAGTTTTTGCTCTTTGGCAGGGCTACCTTAATCTTTGCCGTTCCCGCCTTGAGAATTTTTACTTTGCCGTCCGCCGTAACAGATACCACATCGGTTCCGTCTGTCACCGCGTACACAAGATCAGTCTCTGTGTGGCTCGCCGTCACGTCGAGCGTAAATGCATCATCCCCGAAAGTCTTTGTATAGCTGTCAGTTCCTACCGTCAAGGTTGCATCTGCCTTCTTCACGGTCAGTGTGCCGTGCTCCGGATAGCTTACGCCCTCGCTGTCAGAAACTCTGTACTTCACTTTCACATCATACTTTTCATTTGCAGAAGTTACCGTGAAATCATAGGTTCCGGCATCTGAAGTTTTTGTTGCTTTCGTAACCAGCTTCATATCTGCTTTGACGGAATCCTGAGTGTCCCCGTTGACAAGTCCTGCCCATGAATCCTGCTCATCCGCAACGTCTACATAACCAATCTCCGGATTTGCCTCATGATAGATCTTCTCCAGATTTCCTTCAACATACACGGTAAGTTTTTTCTTTGCCACTGTAGGCACAACCTTCACGCTCACACTGTCAAAACTCGTATCGTCCGGCGTAAAGGTCAACTCATATTCCTTCGTTGTACCCGGTACCGGATACTCCTCACCGGCTTCCGCCGTATCCGTAAATGTCCATTTACCCTTCAATACCGTATCCGGTTCATCCGGATTTACCATAGTGCCGTCTCCGATGGTAAAGTTCTTTGCCTGTGTACCGTAAGTACCGCTCAGTGTAGGTG
>CAKRJK010000119.1 GCA_934351705.1 uncultured Lachnospiraceae bacterium | reverse complement strand
TCTTCACCGATTGCCTCGGCAACTGCATCCAACACCTCGCTGACAATATCGCTGTCACTGCCCGCCTGTTCCTTTAACAGAGAAATCATTCCCAAGTTAATCTGGTCGATTGACAGTCCATTCAGATTCGTATTTAAGAGAATATTGAGTTTTAATAATCGCTCATTATCGAATGGCTCCCGCACCGGAATAATCTTATTCTTTACGATATTGCCCTCTCTCACAATAACGGCAAGTATCTGATCTTCATCTACCTGTGATAACTGAATGAATTTGATCCTGCTTTGCTGATACCTCGGAGTAGTGATCATAGCTGCATAATTTGTATTATTCGCAAGCGTTTTTGCCACCTGCTTTAATACCTGCTCTACCTTCTCCGTATGCTCAATCATGAACTCCTTCATCTCGGTTACTTCCCGGTCTTTCTCTTCCATCAGGTGATCCACGTAAAAGCGGTAACCCTGATCGGATGGGATTCTTCCTGCGGAGGTATGCGGTTGTAAAATGTAACCCAATTCCTCCAGATCTGCCATCTCATTGCGGATGGTTGCGGAACTTAAGTTCAAATCAGTATACTTTGATATTGTTCTTGAACCCACCGGTTCGCCCGTCTCCAGATAGTTGCGGATAATTGCTTTTAAGATTTTTGTTTTTCTCTCGTCAAGCTCTGCCATCTTCTATCTCCTTATCCGAATCTTGTTAGCACTCATTTGCTTGGAGTGCTAATATCTATGTATTTAAGATAGCACCATCCTTTTTCTTTGTCAACTGCTATTTTTAGATTTTATATTTTCTTAACATTTTATACACAAATAACGTGAGAAAGGACGAAGTCCAAAGACTTCGCCCTTTCCCTACAGCAATATAAAATTTAGTAAAGATGATTGTTTTTAAACTTCTTTGTATGCTGGTGTATCTGCCGGTGCATTCAATAATTCTTTTAATTCTGCATCTAATTTTAATAAGGATACGGAATAACCTGCCATATCAATAGATGTCATGTAGTTTCCTACCAATGTCTTAGCAACTTTGATATTTTTCTTTGCTAAAATCTCTGATACTGCTAAGTTTGCAAGATAAAGCTCCTGTAACGGAGTTGCTCCCAAACCATTTACCATAACGGCTACTTCGTCACCTGCATTGTAGATTCCCTCTGCAAGAATCTTGTCTAAGAGATGCTCGGTTGTCTCTGCTACGGTACGAATCTTCTCTCTGTGTGTACCAGGCTCGCCGTGGATACCCATACCGATTTCCACTTCGTCTTCTGCTAACTCGAAACTTGGTTTTCCTGCTGCCGGAACGGTACAAGGAGCCAATGCCATACCCATACTGCGTACATTTGCGATAACTTTCTCTGCAACTGCTTTTACTTCATCTAAGTCGCCGCCTTTTTCTGCACATGCACCTGCACATTTGTGTACGAAGATTGTTCCTGCGATACCTCTTCTTCCGGTTGTCCATGTACTGTTCTCTACTGCAACGTCATCATCTACGACTACTTTTTCTACTCTGATTCCTTCGTCAGCTGCCATATCTGCTGCCATCTCGAAGTTCATAACATCACCGGTGTAGTTCTTGATAACCAAAAGAGCACCTTTTCCGCCGTCTGCTGCTTTGATTGCTTCGTAAACCTGATCCGGTGTAGGAGAGGTAAACATTGCTCCTGCAACTGCTGCATCAAGCATTCCTTTTCCGACATAACCGCCATGTGCCGGCTCATGTCCGCTTCCGCCGCCGCTGACTAAGATTACCTTTCCTTCGGAACCGTTTGCTCTTACCAATACGTCACAGCCATCTACTCTTTTCACGTAATCCGGATGAGCCGCTACCATTCCTTTTAACATTTCGTCTACTACATTTTCTGGGTTATTGATCATTTTCTTCACAGTTCGTTCCTCCTTTTCTTTTTTGTGATTTTGTGATACTTTTTATTAAAGCAAAAATCGTGCCAACTTTTTTGAATGGTTTTTCACTTATTTTTGCTATTGGGTACTGTGTTTAATTGATACTTTTTGGTATGTTGATATTTTTTACCATCCCATTCTGCTTGATCTATTTTTCCAAGCTCTTTAAATAAGCTCGTATCTGCCCAGCACTTTCCAGACTTAACAGTTTGTCCATATCGCATTCGCCGCAATCAAGATTTCTGATCCGCTCTTTGACCTGCGGTGCTACCGAAGAACTCATACTCAGTTCATCCATGCCGATTCCCATTAAGAACGGCAATGCGAGTTTGTCTCCTGCCATCTCTCCGCACATTCCTACCCAGATACCTGCTTTGTGTGCCGCAGTTACTACTCTGTGAATGGAATGTATAACAGACGGTTGGAAGTAATCATACAGATAGCTTACTTTCTGATTTCCCCGATCTACCGCCATTGTATACTGAACCAGATCATTCGTTCCGATACTGAAAAAGTCTACATGTTTTGCAAACAGCGGTGCCATCACTGCACTTGCCGGTGTTTCCACCATAATACCGACCTGTACATCTTTTCCATAAGGAAGATTTTCTTTTTGCAACTCCGCTTTTAGTTCTTCTATCAAGTCTTTTGTCACGCTGATTTCTTCTAATGTCGTGACCATCGGAATCATAATTCCTAATTTTCCGTAGCTGCCTGCCCGTAACAAAGCACGAAGCTGTGTGCGGAATATTTCCTGTTGATTCATACAGATACGAATTGCCCGGTAACCCAAAAACGGATTGTCCTCCTGCTCCAGCCCCAGACATTCGCAATGTTTATCTCCACCGATGTCTAAGGTCCGGATAATGCACAATTCTCCGTCTGCCTGCTCCAACACTTTCTTATATGCTGCAAACTGTTCCTCCTCTGTCGGTAATTCACTTGACTGCATGAACAAAAATTCCGTCCGATACAGTCCCACGCCGGTACAGCCACGCTCTCTTGCTGTTTTCATATCATCCGGATTGCTGATATTTGCAGCAACCGTAAAACTTCTTCCATCTTTTGATTGTGCTGGTAATTTTGCTCTTGTAAGCAGATATTCTTTTGTCTCTTCCTGTTGTCTGATGTGTTCTTTGTAACTTTCTAATTCTTCCTCTTTCGGATCCACAATGACGATTCCCTGGTTGGCATCGACGATCACTTCGCTTCCCTCTACCACAGCCGACTCGTCAAGCTGTACACCTACTAAGGTGACAAACCCTTTGGATTTTGCGATGATTACGGTGTGTGAGGTTTTACTTCCGCTTTCCAAAAGAACCGCTTTGACTTGTTTTTCTGAAAGTCCTGCCATAATGGACGGTTCAATATCTTTGGCGTAAAGGATTGCCTGTTCACCCCGTACTGCAAATTCTTCGATATGAAGGAGTTTTCTCATCAGCCGGTTTCCCACATCCACAATATCTTTTTGACGCTCTTTGAGATATTCATCGTCAATTCCGTCAAACATTGCCTTAAAATCATCTACTGCCTGCAAGATTGCCTGCGGAGCAGACATTTCCTGCTCCAGATAACCTGATATCGTATCCTGCAATGCCATATCTTCCAAAAGCAACTGATGTGCCTCTAATATTTCTGCCTCATTCTTCGCCAGTTGTTCTCTCTTTTCCAACAAATCCGCCAGATCTTTTTTTGCTTCTTCCAACGCATTCTGATAACGCTCTTTTTCTTTTGCCGTATCAAGTGCCTCATAAGAATCTAACTTTGCCTGATAATCTGTGTGGAAAAACTGAAGTGTTCCGACTGCCAGTCCCTCAACGACTACACTTCCTTTAATCTGCATTGCATTCACCTCTACTCCTCATAAAATCCATGACTAAACATATCATCCAGTTGAGTAAATACTTGTTCTTCATCCTCACCGTCAACGGTTACGGTTACTTCTACTCCGTTTTTTGCTCCCAACGTTGCAAGCATAAGTACACTTTTGGCATTTGCCTTCTTTGCACTTGTCTCTACTGTAATTGTACTCTTACACTGTCCGGCGATTTTTGCCAATTCTGCTGCCGGTCTTGCGTGAAGTCCGAGTTTGTTTTTGATTGTGTACGTTGCCTTTTTCATGCCGCCACCTCTTATTCTAATTTTGATATTTGTTTTGCAAGCTCTGCCGCTTCTACTACTTCTTTCAAAGTGCCTCCGATTGCCGCCTGTACACCGGCACTGATCGCTCCCTCAAGAATCGGTGCATCTGCAATCACGACTTCGATATTTTTCTCTAACAATTCGATTGCCATCTGGGAGCTTAAAATTCCGCTTCCCAAGTCTGCCAATAACACAACACCGTCTCCGTCGTCCGCATCCATAATGCCCTGACGAATCCGAATCGCATCGGTTCCGATACTTCCGTCTTCCATACCTCCGACAGCGATGATCTTGTGGTTCTCTCCTGCCATCTGGGATGCAAGCTCATAGATTCCCTCCGCAGCTTTTTTGCTGTGAGAAACAATTACGATTCCTACCATAGAAATTCCTCCATATTAATTCTCCGCAACAAAATCACGGATTGCTTCTAATGTAATTAAGGATGAAGTTGCTCCCGGATCCTGATGTCCGATACTTCTGTCACCAAGATAACTTGCACGTCCTTTGGTTGCACGAATGGTTTTGGTGTATTCTACACCCTCTTTTGCGGCGTCACACATTTTATTCAGGCACTCCTGTGTACTTTCGCCATCTTCAATAGCTTTGCACAACGCATCATATGCCGGCTCCAATGCATCTAACATGGTTTTCTCTCCGCGTTCTGCTTTGCCTCGCATTTTGATTCCGCCGATGACTGCCTCTAACATTGCTTTGCCGTCTTCAATGGTAAGTTCTTTTTTTCCTGTGACTGCTCCCGCTGCTTTCATGTAAGCGGTACCGTAAAGCGGACCTGAGGCTCCGCCGACTTTGGATAACAATGTCATTCCTGTCTTTTTCAGGATAACGCTGATATCTTCCTCATCCTGTGGAAGCTGATTCATAACCTCTGTGAATCCTCTTGCCATGTTGACACCGTGATCGGCATCACCGATTTCTCTGTCCAAATCTGTAAGAAAATCTTTATTCTCTACGATTCCGTCACTGATTTTTTGCATACACTCGTATATTTTTGTTGCCATATAAAAAACCTCCTGTCTGTATTTTTTTCGGTTACTTTTATATAAAGCAAATTTCGTGCCAACTTCTAAAATAAGATTCGCAGAAAGGCTCTGTGCGGGCGGTATCGTTGTGCCGTCGCTGCCTGTCCCCGGATTTTTTCAATTTCGCAGAAACTTAGAAGTTCTTAAATTTCGTACAAAAACAGCAACTCCCGTACACGGATGTACGGGAGAGATGCAGTCGAGCCCGGATGGCGAGTCTGCATCGCTTGCGTTCGCTTCCAAAACCCTAAAAGTCGAAATTTTTAGAACTTCTTAGTTTCGGAGAACCGAAAAAATCCGAGGACAGGCAGCGACGGCACAACGATACCGCCCGCACAGAGCCTTTCTGCGAATCTTATTCTCCTATATCTGTTCTTTTTTGCCAATGTGAGGTTGGGAATTTTTATCAATCTACCTCTAAACCATACTTTCTCGCTTTTGCAGCAACCGTCTTATGCGTCAATCCCAACGCTTTGCCTGCCGCATTAAAACTTCCGTATTGCTTTAACGCCTTTGAGATAATCTCTTTTTCATACTCTTCCCATGTTTTTAATTCCTCTGTAT
>CAKRJK010000118.1 GCA_934351705.1 uncultured Lachnospiraceae bacterium | reverse complement strand
AGGAAAATATCAGAAACATAGAGGCAGAGCAGTTAAAAGCAGAAGTACCTGAGTTTGCAGTAGGTGATACTGTAAGAGTACATGCAAAGATCAAAGAGGGAAACCGTGAAAGAATCCAGGTTTTCGAAGGCATTGTATTAAAAAGACAGGGCGGAAGCAACCGTGAGACATTTACAGTTCGTAAATTTTCAAATGGTGTAGGAGTTGAGAAAACTTGGCCATTACATTCTCCGAACGTAGACAAGATTGAAGTAGTAAGAAAAGGTAAAGTAAGAAGAGCAAAATTATACTACTTAAGAGGTCGCGTTGGTAAGAGAGCGAAAGTAAAAGAATTAGTAAAATAAGCCAAAGGAGAAAGGGACAAGTACTTAGGTAGTTGTTCCTTTTTTGCATATGGAGGAAAACAATGCAATTACGCAAAAGAAGCGGATTAAATTTTTCCAGACGCAGAAAACGCATTAACAAGACAGTGGCAAAGGAAGTGTTCACATGGGCGTGGGAGATTGCGATAGCAGTCTTGGTTACTCTGGTATTTATGTATTTTTTCGGTTTCCATACAAATGTGGTGGGACAGTCCATGCTTGAGACGTTAAAGGACGGTGACGGTATCTTGGTCAATCGTTTTGTATACAAGATCAAACAGCCGTCAGCCAACGACGTGATCGTATTTCTGCCAAACGGCAATGAGAATTCGCACTACTATGTAAAACGGGTGATTGGTGTACCGGGAGATACGGTGCAGATCAAAAACGGTGCGGTCTATGTGAACGGAAAAATGTTTGAGGAGACAACCGATGTTTCGGCGATCGAAAATGCCGAGCTTGCGGCGCAGGAAATCGTAGTGGGCGAGGACGAGTATTTTGTGTTGGGCGACAATCGCAACAACAGCGAGGACAGCAGGTATGCGAATATCGGAAATGTAAAAAAGGAATACATCGAGGGGAAAGCGTGGTTTGTGACATCCCCGTGGAAAGATATAGGATTGATAAAGTAGAGGTAAGAATATGCAGTTTCAGTGGTATCCGGGACATATGACAAAAGCAAAACGTCAGATGCAGGAAGATATAAAACTTATAGATTTGGTAATTGAATTAGTGGACGCAAGGATTCCTATGAGCAGCAGGAATCCAGATATTGATGAACTCGGAAAGAATAAAGCTCGTCTGATTCTTCTGAACAAGGCGGATCTGGCAGATGATAAAGCGAGCAGTGCGTGGACGGACTTCTTCCGGGAAAAAGGATATTACGTGGTGAAGATCGATGCGAGAAACCGTGGCTGCATGAAAGCAATCTCCGCGGTAATCGCAGAGGCGTGCAAGGAAAAGACAGAGCGTGACAGAAAACGCGGAATCAAAAACCGTCCGGTCAGAGCAATGGTTGTCGGAATCCCGAACGTCGGAAAATCGACCTTTATCAATACCTTTGCGGGAAAAGCCTGCGCAAAGACCGGAAACAAGCCGGGAGTAACAAAGGGCAAGCAGTGGATACGTCTGAACAAAAGCGTGGAACTTTTGGACACGCCGGGAATTTTATGGCCGAAATTTGAAGACCAGGCAGTTGGTTTGCGGCTGGCACTGATCGGTTCGATCAAAGACGAGATTTTGAATATTGATGAACTGGCATTGGCATTGATCGCGATCTTAAAGGAGAGATACGCAGGTGTGCTCAATGAGCGGTACGGTGTCAACGAGGATGCAAAGGACGCGGATATTTTGATTGAAATCGCAAAAAACCGCAACTGTATCAAAGCGGGAAATGAGTTGGATTACAGCAAGGCGGCAGTGCTTTTGCTGGATGAATTCCGAAGTGGGAAATTGGGGGAAATTACTCTTGAAATTCCGTCAGCAGTAGAATAGAATAGAAACAAGAGAGTAGAAAGGATACGGAATTATGTCAGAGAAAGAACAAAAAGAAGGCGTGTCAGCCAAAGAAGTGTTAGGTCTGGTGGTCTATTTCGCAGTCGTCATTCTGGCAATGTTTTTAATTATCCGTTTTGTTGGACAGAGGACGGAAGTAGAGGGACAGTCGATGGAGAATACCTTATCGGACGGTGACAATCTGATTGTAGACAAGATCAGCTATCGTTTTAAGGATCCGGAGAGATTTGACATTATTATTTTCCCTTATCAATATGAGGAAGATACTTATTATATCAAGAGAATCATCGGATTGCCGGGTGAGAAAATCCGCATTGACGATGACGGCAATATTTATGTGAATGATGAGATTTTAAATGAGAGCTACGGAAGAGAAGTAATTCAGAATCCGGGGATTGCAAGAGATGAGATTCAACTGGAGGAGGACGAGTATTTTGTACTCGGAGATAACCGCAACAACAGTTCTGACAGCCGTGATCCGAGCGTGGGAATTGTATGTCGTTCCGACATTGTCGGAAGGGCGTGGCTTAGAATCTATCCGTTTAAAGATTTTGGATTCATCAAACATCAGTAGGAGGAAATTTTTTGAGTAACGATAAGACAATCGGAATGATTAAGAAAGAATTTCAGGCAGCAGAGGATACCATGCTGCCTCTTTTTATAGAAACCTATGAAAAGGATGAGCGTGCCGGTGTACAGGCATTGATCACACAGGCAGAAAAACGCATACAAAAACTCCGTGAGGAAAAGGAGAGGATCTATCAGCTCAAAAAGTATGAGCGGGAGTATGCCGAATACGGAGCTGTCTGCGGGATAGACGAAGTGGGAAGAGGACCGCTTGCAGGACCTGTCGTGGCAGGAGCCGTTATTTTGCCAAAAGACTGTGAGATTTTGTATATCAACGATTCCAAAAAACTTTCGGCAAAGAAAAGGGAAGAACTTTACGATATTATTATGGAACAGGCGGTGTCTGTCGGTATCGGAATGGTAGGGCCGCAGAGGATTGATGAGATTAATATTTTGCAGGCAACTTACGAGGCAATGCGTGAGGCTATAAGCAAATTGGAGACAGTACCCGATATATTATTAAACGATGCGGTGACGATACCGGAGGTATCCATCAAACAGGTGCCGATTATCAAAGGGGATGCCAAGAGCATTTCCATCGGAGCGGCGAGCATTGTTGCAAAGGTCACAAGAGACCGTCTGATGGAGGAATACGACAAAATCATGCCGCAATACGGCTTTGCGTCAAACAAAGGCTACGGAGCGGCGGCACATATTGAGGCCATCCGGAAATACGGGGCAAGTCCGATACACAGAAAAACATTTATCAAGAACTTTTTATAAGAGCATGTAAGAATAAAAGACAACCATTGGTGTGTAAACGGTTGAAAAACACGGATTGGGAAAGGAGCTGCGGATATGCAAATATCAGATATGTTAATCAAATACGGTCAGAATGCGACATCGTCCGTAGCGGCAAGAGAACAGACGGCAAAGACGGGAACGCAGCAGTTGACGGGAACTCTGGCGGAATTGACCGAGGGAAGCGTCTTTGAGGGAACAGTCAAATCCGTAAAGAACGGTCAGGTGACATTGGTTCTTGCGAACGGTGAGAGTGTCACGGCACGTCTGGATGCAAAAATCAACTTGCAGTTGCAGCAGTCTATGTTTTTTGAGGTAAAGTCCAACACAGCCACCCAGATTGCAATCAAGCCGTATGTAAATGCGAACGGAGGCAATCCGACACTGTTGCAGGCATTGATGGAGGCAGGCATACAGCCTACCTCGGAGAATATTGAGCTGGTTCGGAACATGATGGAGGAGCAGATGCCGATTGACAGACAAAGTCTGAGCAATATGGTAAGACAGTTAAGTGCTTTTCCGGGAACGGACTCGTCGGCACTGGTTTTGATGAATAAGCTGGGCATTCCGGTAAACGAGGCGAACATTCAGCAGTTTTTAAATTACAGACAGGATGCATCGTCCATTTTGGGAGAGCTGGACGGCGTGTTGGAACAGCTTGGAACGGGCTTGGTATCCGAGGATATGAGTGCGGGCGAGATGGTGAAGCAGAACGGAGAGATGCTTGATATCTTACTTCCGAATACGGAAAATTTCACCGAACAGGCAGCCGGGGCAGAGCAGGCGGCGGACGAGACTACAATCTTACAAAACGCCGAAGAAGCTGAGAATCCTGCAATCCAAAATGAGCAGGAGGGCGAGCAGCAGATCAAACAGGCGGCAGAGCGTGAAAGACAGACCGCGGGAAACGCGTTAAACGCCGAGGAAACGGGCAATTTAAAGCAACAGGTAGAGAAGTTAGGCATAGGGGAAGAAAGCGGCTTATTTGACCAATCAGGGCAGATAAAAGGAAAGCCGGAGGAATTCCTCGGACGATTACAAAAGGCATTGGAGCAGTTAGAGCAGCCGTCCAAAGAAGATCTGGAGCAGCTTCTTTCTGGAAAAGAGCTGCGTAAGCTGTTGAAAGAGGCAGTTCAAAAGGAATGGTTTTTGCAGCCGGAGCAGATCGGAAAAGAGAATACCGTCAAGGAACTTTACGGGAAGCTGCAGGAACAGATGAACCGTCTGGAGCAATTCGCGCAGAATCACAATCTGGAGCATACCGGATTAAAACAGGCGGTATCCGAGGTACGCAGCAATATCGAATTTATGAATGAGATTAACCAGATGTATAATTTTGTTCAGATTCCGTTGAAAATGCATGCACAGAACGTCAACAGTGAACTGTATGTGTACAGCAACAAGAGAAATCTGCGGGACCCGGAAGGCGAGCTGAGTGCTTTTTTACATCTGGATATGGATTTTCTTGGAAGTACGGATATTTCCGTCAAGATGAAAGGAACAGACGTCAAGACAGAGTTCTATATGGAGGACGATGCGTCGTATGAGCTGGTTTTAGCCCATGCGGAGGAGCTGGCAAAAAAACTGGAGGACAAAGGATACCACTGTTCCATAGAGGTACAAAACGAGGGCAGGAAGATGGATTTTGTGGAGGATTTTTTGAAGCAGGATTTACCGACCTCGGGAAGACTGCACCGGTATTCTTTTGATATGAGGGCATAGAGATGGAAAATGAAAAAGTAAAAACAGCGGTTGCCATAGCCTATGAGCCGGGAGACGAGGCACCGAAGATTCTGGCAACCGGAAAAGGTGAAATCGCGGAGAGGATCATTGAAAAGGCAAAAGAGGAGGATGTTCCGTTTTATCAGGACAGTAAGCTGGCAAAGACGCTTTCCAAGCTGCAGATCGGGGATATGATACCGCCAGAGCTGTATGAGGTTGTTGCGGAAATTCTGGTTTTTGTGGATAAGATGGACCGCATGAAGAGCAAGATGGGGATTAACACATAAATGAATACAAGAAAGATAGGGGCAGCCCATGAAAAAGAGGCTGCCATATTTTTGAAACAAAAGGGTTATGAGATTATACAGATGAATTACCGCTGCCGTCTGGGTGAGATTGATCTGATCGCAAAGGACGGAGAGTATCTGGTGTTTGTCGAGGTGAAATACCGCAAGGATGAACAGAGCGGGAATCCGTTTGAGGCAGTACATTACAAAAAACAGCGTATGATAAGCAAGGTTGCGGCATACTATTTGATGCGGCACGGTTTTTCGACAGAGCAGCCGTGTCGGTTTGATGTCGTGGGAATTGTCGGAAGTGAAGTGACGTTGATAAAAAATGCATTTGAATATCGAGGGTAAGAGATGAAATTATCGGATTTTAACATCAAAAACGAGGAGGAGATT
>CAKRJK010000117.1 GCA_934351705.1 uncultured Lachnospiraceae bacterium | reverse complement strand
TACCGGGCTTAAAACATGTTTCCAAAGAGCATTTTAACGAATGGGAAAAGACAGAAGCCTTTGCGACAGAGGCCTTGAAAGGTGATGTCATAGGAGTACACGCATTCTGGCATGAAAATATTTTCGAGGCGGTCTACTGCACAAATCTTTTGATGAGAAGCTGTGATGTCTTAGTGACAAAGCCAAGCGAGCTGGCGTTCTATCCGGTGCCAAAGCTCTTTATCAAACGAGTCGGAGGTCATGAGCAGTGGGGGGCTATCCACTCGGCGGAGATGGGTGACGGAACTTTGGAATGCAGAGATATTCCGCATACACTTCAGATGATACGTCTGTTTATGGAGGATGAAACCTACCTGCCGCAGATGTGTGACAATATTATCAGAAACCAAAAAATGGGACTTTATGACGGGGCATACAAAGTCGTTGAATTGGCAATGAATCAAAAACAGCCATAAAAAGAAAGGGGTATCGTATGAAACTATCAGCGAAAGAGAAAGTATCTTATGGATTGGGTGCGGTAGGAAAAGACATGGTCTATATGCTGTCCGCAACATATATTCTGTATTATTATCAGGACATTATGGGAGTTAGTGCGATCGCAATGGGAATTATCCTGATGGCGGCGCGTGTGTTTGACGCTTTTAATGATCCAATTATGGGTGTTATCGTGGCAAAGACAAAGACCAGATGGGGCAAATTCCGCCCGTGGCTTTTTATCGGAACGCTTACGAATGCGATCATCCTGTTTGTGATGTTTTCCGCTCCGCCAAGTCTGAAGGGAAGCGGACTGGTTGCATATGCGGCAATTACCTATATTCTGTGGGGTGTGACCTATACCATGATGGATATTCCGTATTGGTCAATGGTGCCGGCATTTACCGAGGGAGGAAAAGAGCGTGAAGGACTTTCCGCACTGGCTCGTTCCTGTGCGGGCGTAGGTTCGGCGTTGATTTCCGTGATTACCGTTATGAGCGTTTCCTTTTTGGGTAATACATTCGGAGGCGGTGCGGCAAAAGAGGTAGAGCGTCTCGGCTATAAATACTTTGCATTGATTATCGCAGTCATCTTTGTGATATTTATCACAATCACCTGTATTTGTATCAAGGAAAAATCAACGGTAGATATGGAGACGGCGTCCGTCAAGGATATGTTCAAAGCCCTGGTCCAAAATGATCAGGCAATGACCATCGTAATTGCGATCGTTATGATCAATATGGCATTGTACATTACATCAAACTTAGTGATCTACTTTTTTAAATATGATTTTAGTCCGGCACAGTGGGAGGCAAATTATACGTTATTTAATACATTCGGCGGTGGATTCCAGATACTTGCCATGATGATTTTGTTCCCGCTCTTTCGGAAATTTATGAATTCATTGAAAATCTTTTATGTCAGCTTTGGCATGGCATTCCTCGGATATGTGGTGTTACTTGCTTTATCCTTGAGCGGAATGGGAAATGTATACTTGTTACTGATCCCGGCATTTTTGATTATGTCTGCCATCGGAATGCTGAATGTACTGATTACGGTATTTCTGGCAAATACGGTAGATTATGGAGAGTTAAAGAATCATCGGCGTGACGAATCGGTTATCTTTTCCATGCAGACCTTCGTGGTAAAATTAGCCTCCGGTCTTGCGGCATTGATCGCATCCATCGTATTGTCCGTGTTCCATATCAGTTCCAAAGAGGCGGCAGTCGGTACGGCAATCGCAGCACAATCCAGAATGGGACTTCGTCTTTCCATGACGATTTTACCGATGGTAGTGCTGATCATTGGATTGATCGTATTCAAAAAGCACTATATTTTAACGGATGAAAAATTAGAAGAGATCACAGAAGAAATTAAGAAAAGACGCAGACTTGAATAGAGGTGAGAGTGTATGATCCAAAGATACGGTCAGTGTTTTGTACTGGATACCGACAATACAACCTATTGTTTTAAAATAATGAAAACAGGGCATTTGCAGCACTTGTATTACGGACGAAAAATCACCGTGCCGACAGATGAATTTGCCCGTATATTAGAAGAAAACTACACATTTCCGGCAGGAAATACAAACGCATATGACGTAGCAAATCCCGAGCTTTCGCTTGAAAACATGAGGCAGGAAATGTCTGTTTACGGAAAGGGTGACATCGGAGAGCCGTTTCTTGAGGTCATCCATGCAGACGGCAGCAGTACCTCGGATTTCCTGTTTGAAAGTGCAGGCATTACAGACGGAAAAGAAGAATTTCTTACACTTCCGGGTTCTTACGGAAATGAGGATGAGGTGCAGCATCTTTGTGTGACACTTCGTGATAAACAGTATGATTTAAAGTTGGAACTGCATTATTATGTCTACGGAAACTGTGACGTGATCACCAGAAATGCGGTTTTGGTGAACGAGAGCAAAGAGGTCATCCGACTGCAAAGGTTGATGAGCCTGCAGTTGGATCTGGACACACCCGACTATGTTTTTACGACGTTTCACGGTGCATGGGCAAGAGAGATGGAGAGAACGGACAGCCGTCTGGCGGCAGGAAAACAGGTCAATGCCTCCTATGCGGGAGTTTCCTCAAGCAGGGCAAATCCGTTTGTGATGTTGAGCAAAACCGAAACGACAGAAGATTTCGGAGATTGCTACGGCTTCAATCTGATTTACAGCGGCAACCACTATGAGGCGGCGGAAGTAAACAGTTTCGGAAAGACCAGAATCGTAACAGGAATCAATCCGCAGACCTTCTGCTTTGAACTGGAAGCGGGAGAACGGTTTGAGGCACCGGAGGCGGTTATGGCTTACTCGCAGGAGGGCTATAACGGAATGAGCCGGAGAATGCACCGCTTTGTCCGTCGTCATATCGTGCGTGGAGAGTGGCGGGACAAAGAGCGTCCGATTCTGTTAAACAGCTGGGAGGCGTGTTACTTTGACATCGACGAAAGAAAGCTGGTCAACCTTGCCAAAGCGGGAAAAGAGGCAGGGATTGAACTGTTCGTTATGGATGACGGATGGTTTGGAAACAGGGAGGATGATACAAAGTCCTTAGGTGACTGGCAGGAAAACCGCAAAAAACTGCCAAACGGTCTAAAAGGCATATGTGACAAAATCAAGGCGCTGGGAATGGATTTCGGAATCTGGGTAGAGCCGGAGATGGTAAGCGTCAACAGCAGGCTTTATGAGGCTCATCCCGACTGGGTATTGCAGATACCGGACAAACCGCATTCCGAGGGAAGAAACCAGAGAATACTGGATCTGACCAAGAGTGAGGTTCAGGATTATATCATAGAGGAGATGACAAGAGTGTTCTCCTCGGCAGAGATTTCTTACGTCAAGTGGGATATGAACCGGATCTTTTCGGATTACTATTCACAGGGGTTAGAAGCGTCAAAGCAGGGCGAGGTCGCACACCGTTATGTGATGGGACTATACCGCTGTATGAATGTCCTGACAAAACGATTTCCGAAGATTTTGTTTGAGGGATGTGCGGCGGGAGGAAACCGTTTTGACTTGGGAATCCTGTGTTATTTTCCGCAGATCTGGGCGAGTGATAATACGGACGCACTCTGCCGTTTGGATATTCAGACGGGGTACAGTTACGGCTATCCGATGTCTGTGGTATCTGCCCATGTGTCGGCGTGTCCGAATCATCAGACCTTGCGAAATGTTCCGCTGGAGACACGTTTCCAGGTTGCGGCATTCGGAGTGCTGGGCTATGAATGCAACTTTGCGGACATGAAAAAGGAAGAACTGGAAGCAGTCAAAACACAGATTGCTTTGTACAAAAAATGGCGGAGCGTTTTGCAGTACGGAGATTTTTACCGTGGCAGGAACGGAAATGTCGTCGAGTGGACCTGTGTATCGGAAGATAAGAAAAAGGCGGTTGGCTTTTTGATGCAAAGACTTGTCAGACCGAATACACAATTTGAGTACTACAAGGCGAAAGGGTTAGAGCCGGATGTCAAATATCATTTTACCAACCGCAAGTTGCAATATAATGTCAAGGAGTTTGGTGATCTGATCAATACGGCAGCACCGATCCACATCAGACAGGATTCGTGGATGCACAGCCTTGTTGCTAAGTTTGTGAAGATGGAGGGGGAGAGCGAGGACTACGAAGCGTACGGAGATACCTTGATGTACGCGGGAGTTCATTTAAAACAGGCATTTGCCGCTACGGGATACAATGAACAGATTCGCCATTTTCCTGACTTTGCGTCAAGGATGTATTTTATGGAGAGCTAGATTTTTAAGTGCCGCCTCCTCTGTGGGCGATGCGTATCCTGTCCTTTCCATAAGATATTTTTGAGAACTTTTGTGTGGCAGTTATATAGACGTTTGAACAAAACGTAACAGCCATATCAGACTGTTTGAGACACGTAAGTGTCGAGTTTCTGATATGGCTGTTTTATAACGTCTGTTCAAGCGTCTATTTACTGCCACTAAAAAGTTCTCAAGATATCATATGGAAGGGACAGGATACACATCGCCCACAGAGGAGGCGGCACGCCGCAGCCAACAAAATAAAGGTTCCCCGTTCTTTTTTGATGAACAAAATCGTAGGATGAAAAAAAGAATAGGTAGGAAAAAACTTTGAATAATGAAAAAATAGAAAACCTGCTCAACCTTGCATTGAATGCAACCGAAGAAGAGCGGGAGAAATCGGCAGAATTAGACGTGGGTTATGACGCGGCGGACAATACATGGGAAATCATCGTAAAATATAACGGGAATATCAAGCGTCTGGAAACGCTCGGCGATGGCATTACCGTGGAGGAATTGACAAATGAATACGCCATTTTAAACGTTCCGCAGCCGCTGATCGATCTGGTGGCGAACCAGATAGAAGTAGAGTATGTGGAGAAACCCAAGAACCTGTTTTTTTCGGTGTTGGAGGGCGTGCGGGAATCGTGTGTCCTTCCCGTAGAAAGAGAACCGTTCTCATTGACGGGGAAGGACGTTCTGGTTGCAATCATTGATTCGGGAATCGATTATTTTCATCCTGATTTCCGAAATAATAACGGTACGACCAGGATTTTGAATATTTGGGATCAGACGCTGCTGCCGACAGGGGAGGAGAAGCCGCCGGAAGGGTTTTTAAGCGGTGTGGAGTATTCACAGGCGGACATAAATCTTGCACTGGAAGCGGGAAGCCGGGAGGCTGCAAACCGGATCGTGCGGACACGGGATACAAGCGGTCACGGAACGCATGTGGCAGGCATTGCGGCGGGAAACGGAAGAGAATCCGGGGGCAGGTACCGGGGAGTTGCACCCGAAAGCGATTTGGTGGTGGTGAAGCTGGGATATCCGGGAGAGCGTTCATTCCCGCGAACCACGGAGCTGATGACTGCGGTGGATTATGTCCTTCGCAAATCGGCAGAATACCGCAAGCCGGTAGCCGTCAATATCAGCATTGGAAATACTTACGGTTCTCACAGCGGAACGGCATTGCTCGAAACCTTTCTGAGTGACATTTCCAATTACGGAAAAAATGTTATCTGCGTGGGAAGCGGAAATGAGGGTGCGGCGAGAGGTCACACACAGGGAAGATTGCAAAGCACAATTTCACAGGAAGTCAGTGTGGCGGTTGCACCGTATGAAGCGACGTTCAGCTTGCAGATATGGAAAAGCTATGTCGATGATTTTGATGTCTCGGTGATCGCACCGTCGGGAAAACGTGTAGGACCGATACAAC
>CAKRJK010000116.1 GCA_934351705.1 uncultured Lachnospiraceae bacterium | reverse complement strand
GTGTTATAATGTGTGCAAGCACTGAGCAGTGCCACTAGGGAATAACCAAAATGCTGTGCTTGCACAAAGCATTTTGGTTTTCCCTAGTGATAGGGCGAACGCCCGACAGTCAGGAAAATCTGTGATTTTTCTGACATGCACTGCGGAGTAGAGATTATCAAGTAGCAATTAGCAAGCCAATCAAAATACTGTGCTTGCACAAAGTATTTTGGTTTTCCCTAGTGATAGGGCGAACGCCCGACAGTCAGGAAAATCTACGATTTTTCTGACGTGCACTGCGGACAGGAGATTATTCAGTAGCAACTAGCAAAACAAGGAAGTAACCAAATGAAAAAAATCACCGTCGGGATTGTCGCACACGTCGATTCCGGAAAGACAACCATGTCAGAAGCAATGCTCTATCAATGCGGAAGTATCCGCAAGCTCGGAAGAGTCGATAAGCAGAATGCTTTCTTAGATACAAATTATATAGAGCGCGAACGGGGAATCACCATTTTTTCAAAACAGGCAAAATTGCAGTGGGGCGATACACAGATAACGCTTTTGGACACGCCGGGGCATGTCGATTTCTCGGCGGAGATGGAACGTACATTGCAGGTTTTAGACTATGCCATTTTAATGGTGAGCGGTGCCAACGGTGTGCAAGGTCATACACGTACATTATGGAAATTATTGGAAACATATCAGATACCGACTTTTTTGTTTGTCAACAAGATGGACCAGATTGGAACAGACAGACAGGAACTTATGCAACAATTGCAGGCACAGTTAGACGGCAACTGTGTCTGTTTTGAGATGGACGATTCCGAGGATTTTTACGAAAGTGTTGCCATGAGTGACGAGGCGGCATTGGAGCAGTTTTTAAGCGAAGCATGTGTAGATTGCAAAACAATACAAAAAGCAATTTTTGACAGAAAGATTTTTCCTTGTATGTTTGGCTCGGCACTTAAGGTGGAAGGAGTGGAACAATTCTTAAACGTCATTGACCGATATACCGTAGAACCGAAGTATCCAAGAGAGTTTGGTGCAAGAGTGTTTAAGGTGACCAGAGACGGCAATCATCGCCTGACGCATTTAAAGATCACAGGGGGAAGTCTGCGTGTGCGTGACTTTCTGGGAGATGAAAAAATCAATCAGCTTCGGATTTATTCGGGAGATAAGTATGAGACGGTGGATGAAGTTTTTGCGGGAGACATCTGTGCCGTCACAGGACTTGGTGAGAGTTATCCGGGCGAGGGATTTGGGTATGAGCATTCAAAAGAGAGCGGATTCCTTACGCCGGTTTTGACGTACCGCATGGAATTACCGCAGGAGATAGACGCGGCATGGTTTATGCCGAAGCTTAGAGAGTTAGAGGAGGAAGATCCCAAACTTCATGTGACATGGAAAGAAGAATTACATGAGATTCAGATACAGGTCATGGGGGAAGTACAGCTTGAGATTTTAAAAAGTCTGATCTTAGAGCGTTTCGGTGTCGAGGTGGCATTCGGAACGGGGAATATTGTATACAAGGAAACGATTGCAAATACCGTAGAGGGAGTCGGACATTTTGAACCGTTAAGACATTATGCTGAGGTACATTTACTGATGGAGCCGGCAGAGAGGGGAAGCGGAATCCTATTAGAGTCCGATTGCAGCGAGGACATTTTGGACAAGAACTGGCAGAGGTTGATTTTGACACATCTCGCAGAGAGAGAACATGCGGGAGTGCTGACCGGTTCGCCGATTACGGATATCAAGATTACATTAAAGTCGGGAAAAGCACATCAAAAGCATACCGAAGGAGGAGATTTCAGACAGGCGGTCTATCGTGCAATCAGACAAGGGCTGATGCAGGCAGAAAACCTTTTGTTAGAGCCTTATTATGAGTATCGCTTAGAAGTGCCGACAGAGCAGCTCGGACGGGCAATGACGGACATAGAGCGGATGTGCGGCAGCTTTGAGCCGCCAAAACAGCAGGGGGAAAGTGTACTGCTTGAGGGAAGTGTTCCTGTCATCACCATGCAGAATTATGCGAGAGAGGTGGCAGCTTATACCAAAGGAAAGGGCAAACTTTCCTGTACGCTCAAAGGATATGAAGTCTGTCACAATACGCAGGAAATACAAAGCAGCTGCGGTTATGACGCCGAGAGAGATGCAGCAAATCCGTCCGGTTCTGTTTTTTGCAGACACGGTGCCGGGGTATATGTACCGTGGAATGAGGTTTCCAAATATATGCACTTGCCAAGCTGTATCGAAAAGGCTACAGTAGAAGAAGAGAGCGCGGTGCGTACGGCAGGCGTAGTCGACGAGTGGATCACCACAGAGGAAATCGACGCAATCATAGATAAAAGTGCATTTGCCAACAAGAGTAAAAAGAGCGGTTGGACGAAGAAAAAAGCAGTGAGGACGGACTACGCAAAATCTTCTTTTGTCCTGAAGAAGCAGGAGAAAAAAGAAGAATATCTCTTGGTGGACGGTTACAATGTGATTTTTACATGGAAAGAATTAAACGAACTGGCAAAGACGACGATTGACGGTGCGAGAGGAAGACTTTTGGACATCCTTTGCAATTATCAGGGAATCCGGAAATGCCATCTGATTGTGGTTTTTGATGCGTATCGCGTACAGGGGCATCAAACGGAAATTTTTGATTATCAGAATATTCATGTTGTCTACACAAAAGAGGCAGAGACAGCAGATCAGTATATTGAAAAATTTGCCCATCAGAACGGACAAAAATATGATGTGACAGTTGCAACCTCGGACGGATTGGAGCAGGTCATTATCAGAGGTCAGGGCTGCCGTTTGATTTCGGCAAGAGAGCTAGAAGAGACAATCAATCGGGAGAATAAGGAGATACTGGAAAACTATCGGGGGTAACAGTATGCAGCTTGGAATAGATGTATCTATAAAACAGACACAAAAATTAGCGTTGACACCGCAGATGGAACAGTCATTATCTTTCCTTCAAATGAATGCGATGGAGTTGAACCAGTGCATTGAAGAAGAACTGCTGTCCAATCCGATGTTAAAAGAACAGGAAGTCAAAGCGGAGCAGCGTTATGAGGAAAGTATCGGGTGGAAAAAAAAGCGGCAGTACACACAGGCGGATTACAAAAGTTTTTTGGAATCGCTGAGTGAGGGCGAGGATTCACAAACGGAGTTAAAAGAATACTTAAAGACACAGCTCTATACAAAACATCTTTCAAAGGGAGAGGAACAAAGAGCGGAATATCTGATAGAATGTCTGGAAGAAACGGGATATTTCAAAGCAGATTTAAAGGATTTGGCAGAGGTCTTAAAGATACCGGAAGCACAACTGGAGGAGGAACTTTCCTTTTTGCAGCAAAACATGGAGCCTTGCGGAGTATTTGCAAGAGATTTAAAAGAATGTCTTTTGCTCCAGTTAGACAGGGAACACTCCCCAAACGAAAAATTGTACGTTTTGATTCGAGATTATCTGGAAACTGTCGCAAAAAACAAAATACCGGAGATTTGCCAAAGGACAGGATGGAGCAGGGAGGAAACGGCAGAGCTGGTCAACCGTCTCAAAAAGTTAGAACCGATACCGGGGCAGGGATACGGCAAGCAAAAGAGAGATTCCTTCTTGTATCCCGATGTCACGGTAAAAAAAGACGACGACACCTATCAGATTTATTATCATAAAGACGGCATGAAAAATGTGGCACTCAATGAAGAATATCTGCCGCTTTTGGAAAAGCAGAACTGCACAGACGGGCAGGAATATTTAAAAGAACAGTATCGGAATGCCAAAATTCTGATGCGGAATATCGCAAAAAGAGAAGAGACCTTGATCAAGGTCACAAAAGCGATCATCAAAAGGCAGGAGGATTTTTTTGAAAACGGAAAGGCACAGTTAAAGCCTTTGAATTTAGAGGACATTGCCGAGGATATCGAAATGCATGAGTCCACGGTCAGCCGTGCGATTAACGGAAAATATCTGGAATGCCGCTGGGGAATTTTTGAGTTCAAATACTTTTTTTCCAATAAGCTGTCAGAAAAAGATGCACATAGCTGTATCAAACAGTTAATCCAAAATGAGAATAAGAAAAAACCTTACAGTGATGCACAACTGGCAAAGCAGTTGGAGGCAGAGGGGATTACCATATCCAGAAGAACGGTAGCAAAATATCGTGAGCAGATGGGGATTCCGACAGCACAGATAAGGAGAGAATACATATAATTTAACAGGGAAAACCATAGGAGAAAACAACATGGAAAAGACACAGACGACAGAGGTTCCGGTCACGATTCAATATGAAAGAGGAATACATGTAAGGGTAGCGGCAATGATCGTACAGAAAGCGGACAAGCTGCAAAGAAAATACGGGGTTCGTTTTTTTGTACACAGAGAGGGA
Organism: uncultured Lachnospiraceae bacterium; assembly: GCA_934351705.1. Taxonomy (GTDB): domain Bacteria; phylum Bacillota; class Clostridia; order Lachnospirales; family Lachnospiraceae; genus Maccoyibacter. The sequence goes on along the minus strand of CAKRJK010000116.1, from coordinate 1,351 downwards.
TTGAACAAAGTTCCGCTGACCAGTATCATGCTGGTGATGTCCTTAAAAGTAAAGGCAAATGATAAACTTGTGCTGATTGCAAAAGGAGATCAGACGGAATCTGCCTGCGAGGAAATGAAACAATTTCTGGAGAGCGATTTTCGTATCACACAGACAGACATCAATCAGATGGATAATCTTTTGCAGGAAAACGTGATCACTGCGGAAAATGTATACAGCAGTATTGAGAGCGGCTTGATCGTGGTGGATCTGCAAAAAACGGTGATCGTCTATAATAAAGAAGCAGAACGGATTTTCCAAAAGGCAGCAAAAGAAGTTTTGGGAAAAAGCATCGAGGAGGCAATTCCCGATTCACGTCTGCCAAAAGTAGTCAGGACAAAAGAACCGATTTTGGGATATACGAGAACCATCGGAAAGACGACGATCGTGATCAATTCCACACCAATCATCGAAAACGGAGAACTGCGGGGAGCAATCAGTACCTTTGAGGATATTTCAAAGTTGATGGAAATCACATGGGAGTTTGAGGAGGTCAAAGAGTTAAAGGAAAAATACTATCAGATTTTAGAAGCGGTTCAGGACGGTATCTGTGTATTTGACGGAAAGGGAATTGTGACTTACAGTAACCGTGCCTATCGGGAAATTACCGGTGAGGAAGTGACCGAGGGCGCGGACATTCACCTGATCTCCCCGAACGGAAACCGTATGAAGGTCTTAGAAAAGGGACAAAAGATTATGGGTGCCATCACGCAGAAAAAGAACGGAAGAAGCGTTGTGGCGAATGTGGTTCCGATTATTGTCAATCAGCAGATTGTAGGCGGAATCTCTGTCATCCGCAATCTGAGTGAGATACAGGAATTGGTAGACCGCATCACACAGTTGTCTGCCAAGACGGAATATCTCAAAGAGGAGTTGAACCGGAGACAAAAATTAAACCCGGCATTTAACCGGATTGTCGGAGTCAGCAACAAGCTGTACGATGCAATGCGTCTGGCATCTAAGACAGCGGATAATAATTTTAATGTGTTGATCTTAGGGGAGAGCGGTACGGGAAAAGAGCTGCTTGCCGAGGCAATCCACTATTCCAGCGAACGTGCAAATCATGCGTTTGTCAGGGTGAACTGTGCGGCAATTCCCGAAAATTTACTGGAAAGCGAATTGTTCGGACATGTCAAAGGTGCGTACACCGGAGCGATCAAGACGCGTGTCGGAAAATTTGAACTTGCCGATAAAGGAACGATTTTTTTAGATGAGATCGGAGAATTGGACAAGGCAATGCAGGCAAAAATGCTGCGTGTCATCCAGAAAAAAGAATTTCAGCGGGTCGGTGATGACCGCACGATCACCGTGG
>CAKRJK010000115.1 GCA_934351705.1 uncultured Lachnospiraceae bacterium | reverse complement strand
GAGATAAACGATCATTTCGGACATGACATCGGTGACCGTGCCATCATTAAGATTTCACAGATTCTTGAGGATCATGCCCAAAACACGAAAAACGATTGTGTGATCCGCCTCGGTGGAGATGAGTTTGTTCTTTTGCTCGACCAATGCAGTCCCGAGCAGTTTGAACACATACTGCATTCGATTGTCCGCTCGGTCAAAAAATTGCATTTTCCGGAATATCCGAGTCTGGATTTAAGTGTCAGCATCGGCGGCGAATGTTATCAGCATACACCGTCACCTCTCTATGAAGCAATGCTAAAGAGTGCCGACACAAAATTATATCACTCAAAAGAAAACGGACGCGGTCAATATACGTTGTAACCGCGGTTAAAAGGTCATTTCAAGACCGACGCTCAACTGATGTACGCATTCTCCCAACTCGTTTTGTAAAACAGCAAAGGAGTGTTTTCCCGTACAATGCCCGGTATAGATTTCTTCTATACCGGTTTCTTTTATCCTTTTTGCGAGTTCTTTTACTTCCTCCTGCGGATGGCCGAACAGATGAAAGCCTCCGATCAATGCCTTGATCTTTTTCTGCGGATAGGTTGCCTGCACTTCTTTGATGATGTTGTCCGCTCCTGCGTGGGAACAACTGTTAAAGATGACCAATCCCTGCTGTGTCTCAAACACAAGGCTCTGCTCATGTGCAAAATCGTCCGGTTTCCAGCCGTACTTCGTCTTAATGTACATATGATTCTTCTTACCGATCTGTTCTAACCCCGGTGTTTTATGCGGAATTAACGTCGCACCATCACAAATCGTATCATCCCCTTTGGCATAGATAATCCTGTCTTTATACGGCTCTAAGGTGTTCTTCGGAATCCCGATGTATTTGTGAAAAATCCACTTCCCTGCATAGCAGTTCTCCGCACATCCTTCACGCAAGTAAAATTTCACGTCATTTGTATTTTGCAGGAAATATTGCATTCCGTCTGCATGGTCGTAGTGTGCATGTGATAAGACCGCATAATCTGTCTTTGTTAAGTCTATCCCCAGTTTCTTTGCATTTTCCCAAAATAAGGTAGATGCCCCGGTATCCAAAAGAATGTTTTTGCCCTTGTATTCAATCCATATAGACAATCCCCATTCTCCCGCAATCTCGTCTTTCCCGATGTTATCCACCAACACTGTCGCTTTTAATTCTTCTGCTGCCATTGTTTTCCTCCTGCCGATTCTGTTATACCGCCCTTTATGCGGTTATAATTTTTGATTCATATTCTTTTAATGCAACCTCATAATCTCTGTCTTTGTATCGGAATGAGAGGGTGATCTCCTGCTCCGTGAGGTTGAAGGCTGCCAGCACTGTTTCACTCTCATAATTTCTGGCAAATACAAGCTGCTCATTTTTGACAAGCACCTGTTCGTAATCTCCTACTTTAAGTGCATTTGACGCACTTCGGATCTCCGAGAGCTTTTTGATATGTGCGATCAGCTTGGGATTTTCCTTTTGCATATCACGCAGGCAAAGCTGCGGGCGAAGCGGCAAATCCGCATCCATGCCCTGTCCCTTTTCACCCTCGATTCCCCACTCGCTTCCGTAATACACGGACGGGATTCCCGGCATTGCATAGAGCAGGGTATAGGCATTGTAAATATTTTCTTTTTGCTTTAACAGACTTCCGATCCGATTGACATCATGATTGTCCAAAAAGTTGTACAAACGAAGATTCTTGTAGATTCCGTACTCGCCCGACTGCCTGTTTAACGCATAGGCAATCTCAAAATAATTCCGATCGTTGTGGCTGGAATAAATTCCTTTCCAACACTCATAGTTTGTAACGGAGTCTAACATCTCGCCATTTGCCCACATATTGTAATCTCCGTGAATAATCTCTCCCATCAGCCAGAAATCTTCTCTCCTGCTCTTGGTTTCATAACGCAGTCGTTTGAAAAAGTCACGCTCGATACAATCTGCCGCATCCAGCCGCAGACCGTCGATTCCGAATTCCTCCATCCACATATGAACGGCTCCCATCAGATACTCGCATACTTTTTCGTTTCTGAGATTGAGCTTGACCAGCTCCGCGGCACCATGCCATGTCTCATATGCAAAGGGATCTCCCAACGGACTCTGCCATTCAAAATTGAGATTGCAAAACCAATCGCAATATTCTGAGTTCCTAAGATTCTTCTGCACTTCTTTGAACGCAAAAAAGTCACGTCCGACATGGTTAAATACCCCGTCTAAAATCACGTAAAATCCATTGCTATGCAGTTCTTCCATGACTCGTTTAAAATCTTCATTCGTTCCGAGTCTGCTGTCTATTTTGTAATAATCTGTGGTGTCGTACCCATGAGAACCCGACTCAAAGATAGGACCGAGATAAATCGAGTTGACTCCGATTTCTTTGAAATGCGGAATCCACTCGATCATATCCAGTATCCTGTGACCGGCTGTTTCCTCACCTTTGTTTTCCTTCGGTGCCCCGGTAAAGCCGATTGGGTAAATATGATAAAACATCGCATCTGTAATCCAATTATCTGACATGAAACATCCCTCGCTTTTCCCTAATACTATCTTTATTGTATCGGGAAAGCCTCTTTAGTTCAAGAGATTTTTCATGCTCTCTAAACTGATCACCAGCGTTGACGTGTTGTGCAAAAGTGCAGAGGAAGTAGGCTGTAAAATACCACCTACACCCAACACGATCAAGGCTGTGTTAAATCCGACAATGACACGATAATTTTTGTTGATTCGTTTCATCAGTGCGTCACTGATCTGTTTGAGTGTTACAATTTCACGCAGGTTGTCCGCTCCGATCGTCACATCTGCGATCTCTCTTGCAATCTCTGCTCCGTCGCTGATCGCGATTCCGACATCTGCGGCTGACAATGCAGGAGAATCGTTGATACCGTCACCTAACATGACAACTTTTCTTCCAGCTGCCTTTTCCTGCTCGACAAAGTTTGCCTTATCTTCCGGCAGTACCTCGGAATAGTATTCATCCACGCCTACCCGCTTTGCGATTGCTCTCGCCGTACGATCGCTGTCACCTGTCATCATGACTGTCTTTTTGAACCCTGCCTTTTTCAATGCGGCGATGACTTCTGCCGCCTCATCACGCAGCGGATCTTCAATACAAATGACTGCTGCGAGTTGTTGTTCTATGGCAAGATACAAATGTGAATACTCCGTCGGAAGGCTATCGAACTGCTCTTGCATTCCCTCCGGAATCCTGCAATTCTCATCTTCAAAGACAAAGTGATAGCTTCCGATGACAACACGTTTTTCGTTGATGGTGGTAACGATTCCGTGTGCCACGATATATTCCACTTTTGAATGCATTTCTTCATGCTCAAGGTTCTTTTGTCTTGCCGCATCCACAACAGCTTTTGCCATCGAATGCGGAAAATGCTCTTCCAGACAAGCGGCAATCCGCAACAGCTCATCCGGCTCACTGCCGTTAAAGGAAATCACTTTTGCCACTGTCGGCTGTGCCTTCGTCAGGGTGCCTGTCTTATCAAACACGATGGTGTCTGCCTCTGCAAACGCCTCCAGATATTTTCCTCCTTTGACCGTGATCTGATAGGTACTTGCCTCCCGGATTGCGGAGAGTACCGCGATCGGCATTGCCAGCTTTAACGCACAGGAGAAATCCACCATCAGCACCGCTACCGCTTTTGTTGTATTTCTTGTAATCAGCCATGTGAGTGCAGAACCCGCCAATGTATACGGAACCAGCTTGTCCGCAAGGTGTTCTGCCCTGCTCTCTAACGAGGACTTGAGCTTTTCGGATTCCTCGATCATCGTGACGATCTTTTCAAATTTGCCGGAACCGGATACTTCCTGAACCTGTACGGTCAGTTCTCCCTCTTCCACTACGGTTCCCGCATAGACATAGACGCCTGCGGTCTTGTGTACCGGTACCGACTCACCTGTCAGGGATGCCTGGTTGACCATCGCCTCGCCCTCTGTGACAGTGCCGTCAAACGGTATCACATTGCCCATATGTACCACAACGTGATCGCCTTTTTGAATGTCTGTATACGGCACTAAAATCTCCTGTCCGTCCTGATACAGCCATACCTTGCCAATATTCAAAGACATGCTTCTCGCCAGATCTTCTACGGACTTCTTGTGTGTCCACTCTTCTAAAATCTCGCCTACGCCGAGCAGGAACATGATAGAACCTGCCGTGTCAATATCCTGTCTTAACATAGATACCGTAATGGCAGTTGCGTCCAATACGGCAACTTCCAGCTTGCCCTTTGCCAACGACTTGATACCCTCGGCTATGTATTTTAATGATTTTACGCCTGCAATCCCGTATCGGACGGGATAAGGCAGAAACAGCTTGCCACCCAGTCTCCTTACGACTTTTCCGACAAGCTTTTCCCGATATTGTTCATTTAATTCTCTTCCGGAATTTTGCAAGAAGATGTCCGGTACTTCTGTTGTCTCATATTGAAACTTTTTTAACGCCCGTATCATGTCCTCGCGGCTTCCGTTGTAGCAGATAATTGCCGACTGTGTCCTGTTATGGACTTTCGCCGATGTCACCGCTTTTTGTGTATTCAGGTAATACTGCAATATGTCTGCTTCCCGATAACTCATCCGTTTTCCGCTGACATGAATACGAATACGCCCTCTGATCTCATGTTCTATGACAAATTTCATTCTTCCTCTTCCTCTGCGGTTTCTTCTTTTGCAGCCTCTTCTTTTGCGGCTCTCTCCTCATTGATTTGCTGTGCCTCTGCATAAATGTCGCCTGCATTTTCCTGAACATTGGTTGCTGTCTTCATGACTGCGTCTTTTGCTCTCAATACCGCTGCGGTACAGGTTGTATATAATTTTTTTGCGTCCTTGCTTGCCAGAACTTTAATACCTGCGGTTCCGAATAATACACCTGCCGCAAAGGTTCCTGCTTTCTTTGCCTTTCCACTTTTTAAACAATCTAACATTTTGATTACCTCCTTATATGGGTTATATTTTCACTATACCGCTTCGGTTGTCCGATTTCCAGTATTACATTCTTATTGAGAAATTTTATCATTAACAAAAAAATCTCACCAGTACTTAGGTACTGATGAGATTCTTATTTTACATCTTATCTGTTATTCTGACTCTTCTTTCTTTTGATTGTCATTACTCCGCACATTCCCGCAAGAGAAGCAAGAAGTACGCCCGCCCAAAGTGTCGTCCGGAATTCATTTCCGGTCTTTGGTGAGGTGACGTTTGCATCTGTACTTGCAGGCGTACTCTGCGTCGTACCTTCTTTTGCAACGGTCAGATTTGTCGTTGCATAACCGTCTGTAAAGTTGAACTGAATAGTATGATGTCCGACAGACAGGCTGTCCATAAACTCTTTTGTAAACTTGACATAGGTCGAACCGCTCCATGCCGTGTAGTACTTGCTGTCCACTACTTTTCCGTCCACTTCAATGCTTACGAATTTCGGATATTCTCCGTCGGCACGAAGTGTCAGGCTTTCGTCCTTATGGCTGATTACGGTTTCATCCGCTCCCTCGATCACTTTGTATTGTACCAGTTTTGCAATGCTCTCTGTCTTCATCACATAGCCGCAGGTGCTGCATTCTTTGTGTCTGCTTCCCTCTTTTTCTACGGTTGCCTTGGTATCTACGATCCAATCGCCTGCCGTATGTTTTGTCTTTGCTGTCTGATGAGTACATCCTGCATTCTTACAGATCTGCCAGTGTTCCTTATCATTGCTCTGATA
>CAKRJK010000114.1 GCA_934351705.1 uncultured Lachnospiraceae bacterium | reverse complement strand
ATGTACGGAAGAGATGCTGCCTCGCCCGGATGGCGAGTCTGCATCGGTTGCGTCCGGGGTTCATAGCTGTAATCGAAATTTTTAGAACTTCTTAGCTCCGAAGAACTAAAAATTCAAACATAGTACGTTGTCGGCAGAACGTATTGACTAGACTGATTTTAACAAATAAAAAAGAGGATGTTTCCATCCTCTTTGTAAAACCGAAATCACTTATAATTTATACAAGATAAGGTTTTAATACTTCCATGATAGCTTCAACATCACTATCGGAAGTGGTATGAATTGCCAAGTCAATCGGTTTGGATAAATCTAATGAGAAGATGCCCATAATCGACTTTGCATCAATCACATATCTTCCGGAAATCAAATCAAAATCAAAGTCAAACTGAGTAATTGAGTTTACAAATGATTTTACTTTATCGATAGAGTTTAAAGAAATTTGTACTGTTTGCATAGATAGACCTCCTTGGTACTATTTGGTGTTAAATTAAGTGTAATCTTTTTAAGAAAAAAAGTCAACAGAGCGAAGGAAAAAGTATGAGAAAAGCAGCGTTACACAATCTTGGCTGTAAAGTTAATTCCTACGAGACGGAAGCAATGCAGCAAATGTTAGAACAAGCGGGATACACGATTGTTCCGTTTCACGAAGAGGCAGATGTCTATATCATCAATACCTGTTCCGTGACAAATATGGCGGACCGCAAATCGCGTCAGATGATACATCGGGCGAAAAAGCAGAACCGGAACGCAATCATCGTTGCGGCGGGATGTTATGTGCAGACCGCGGCAGAGCGTGGCGTATTGGATGATACCATAGATATTATAATCGGAAATAACAAAAAACATGAGCTGATTCAAAGATTAGATCAGTATTTTGAAAAAGAGGAGCGGGTTCAAGCCGTTCTTAATATCAATGACAAGCAGGAAAAGTATGAGGAATTGTCACTGAGCAGGACCGCAGAGCACACCAGAGCCTTTATTAAGGTGCAGGATGGCTGCAACCAGTTTTGCAGTTATTGCATTATCCCATATGCCAGAGGCAGGGTGCGGAGCAGAAAGGCAGAAGATGTTTTAAAAGAGATAAACGGGCTGGCACAGAACGGATACCGCGAGGTGGTGTTGACGGGTATTCATTTGAGTTCTTACGGGGTAGACATAGAGGATTCCCTGATACATCTGATTGAAAAAGTGCATGAGATTGACGGAATCCAAAGAATCCGTCTCGGTTCTTTAGAACCCAAAATCGTGACGGAAGAGTTTGCAGAGCGTTTGTCCAAACTTCCGAAAATCTGTCCTCATTTTCACCTGTCATTACAGAGCGGATGCGATGCGACCTTAAAACGTATGAACCGCAAATATAATACGCAGGAATATGAAGCGGGATGTGATATTTTGCGGAAATATTTTGAACATCCGGCGATCACCACTGATGTGATCGTAGGATTCCCGCAGGAGAGCGAGGAAGAATTTGAAACGACGAAACGATATTTAGAGAAGATCCATTTTTACGAAATGCACATTTTTAAATATTCAAAGCGTGAGGGAACGAAAGCTGCGGTGATGGGGGGACAGATACCGGAGCAGACAAAGACGGCACGCAGCAATGAACTCTTAGCGTTAGAAAAGGTTATGTCGGAGCAGTTCCGCGATTATTATCTCGGAAAAGACACGGAAATTTTAGCGGAAGAAGAGGTTATGATCGACGGTGAAAACTATTATGTCGGCTTCACCAAAGAATATGTAAAGGCAGCCGTGAAATCCAAAGAAAATATTGCAAACAAAATGGTTTGCGGCAGAATCACAAGAGCATTGACAAAAGACATCTATCTTATGGAAATGATTTCCTAGATCTGATTTGATACCTGTTGCGGATATTATGGTTGAATTTTATCCTGGGATATATTAGAATAATGAGTAGCAGACACAAAACGAAAGAGCAAATAAGGACGTGAAAAAATGCAGGATTTAAACAATACCCAATACTTTAAGGTACAGAAAGAACCACAGATGAAGGTAAAAGATGTCATCGAAGTGGTTTATCATGCCTTATCGGAGAAGGGATACAATCCGGTCAATCAGATGGTTGGTTATATTATGTCGGGAGATCCTACCTATATTACCAGTCATCGGAATGCCAGAAGTTTGATTATGAAAGTAGAACGTGATGAATTGGTAGAAGAGCTGTTCAAAGAATATATCAGTAACCATGCGTGGGAATAGAACGGAGCATACATGAGAATTATCGGATTGGATTACGGTTCTAAGACAGTGGGCGTAGCGGTCAGTGATGCACTGGGAATTACCGCACAGGGAGTAGAGATTATCAGACGGGAATCTCCAAAAAAACTCCGCCGGACACTGGCGAGGATTGAAGAGTTGATTGCCGGGTATGAGGTGACGGAGATTGTTCTGGGGTATCCCAGAAATATGAACCACACAGAGGGAGAACGGTGCGAAAAGACAACTGAATTCAAAGAGATGCTGGAGAAAAGAACAGGACTTCCGGTAACTCTTTGGGATGAGCGTCTGACGACAGTGTCGGCAGACCGGGCAATGACGGAGGGCGGTATCCGCGGCAGTGAGCGAAAGGAATATGTGGATAAACTGGCGGCTGTTTTTATATTGCAGGGATATTTGGACTCTTTGTCTATGAGTAATAGCAGGCATAGCCCGGAATAAAATGGATAGAATAGGAAAAATAGGGAATCATAATGGAGACAGTACAATTTTTTGACGATGAGACAAAAGAGTACATAGAATTTTATGTGTTAGAACAGACGAGGATCAGCAATGTGGACTATCTGCTGGTTACCTTAGACGAAACGGGAGATTCGGAGGCATTGATTTTAAAAGATGTTTCCAACGGACAGGATACAGAAGCATTATATGAGTTTGTGGAGGATGATGCGGAGTTGCTTGCGGTTGCAAAAGTATTTTCGGAACTGATCAGCGACGAAGCAAAGTTAGAATTTTAAGAGGACTTTAACAGGCAGGTGATAAGATGAATCGGAACGAAGTGAAGAGTCTTTTGAGAGAGAAAGGTCTGAAAGCGACGAATCAAAGGATCTTGATTTTGGAGACTCTGGCTGAGAGTGAGGACGGACATCTGACTGTGGAAGAAATATATGATAGTATCAAGGCACAATTTCCGACAATCGGGTTGGCAACGGTCTATCGAAATATACAGTTGCTGTTGAGCATTAACTTGATTGAGAGTATCAGTTTGGGTGACGGGTGTACGCGTTATGAGATTGCGAAATCACAAGCAGATGAAAAACACCGTCATCATCATTTAGTATGTAAAGAATGCGGAAAAGTCATTTCTTTTCGGGATGATTTGTTAGAAGAATTGGAACAGAAGATTTATGATACGGTATCTTTTCAGGTGATAGATCATGAAGTTAAGCTCTATGGCTATTGTGAAAAATGTTTAAAGAAACGGAATCAAAAATAGCATGGAGGAAATATGTTGAAAAAGAAGAAAAACTCAAAATTGAAAATCATTCCATTGGGAGGATTAGAACAGATTGGAATGAATATTACTGCCTTTGAATACGAAGACAGTATTATTGTGGTGGACTGCGGTCTGTCATTTCCGGAGGATGATATGTTGGGAATCGACCTGGTCATTCCTGATGTCACTTACTTAAAAGACAATATCGACAAGGTTAAAGGATTTTTTATCACACACGGTCATGAGGATCATATCGGAGCGATTCCATATGTTTTGCGTGACATCAACGTGCCGATTTATGCAACAAAATTGACACTGGGTATTATTGAACATAAGCTGCGTGAACATAATATGCTCACAAAGGTAAAACGCAAGGTCGTAAAATACGGACAGCACATCAATCTTGGCTGTTTCCGTGTGGAGTTTATCAAGACAAACCACAGTATTCAGGATGCGGCGGCACTTGCAATCTATTCACCGGCAGGAATCGTGGTGCATACCGGAGACTTTAAGGTGGATTACACACCGGTATTCGGAGATGCCATTGATTTACAGAGATTCGGTGAGATCGGAAAAAAAGGTGTACTGGCGTTAATGTGCGACAGTACGAATGCAGAACGTCCGGGCTTTACCATGTCGGAAAAGACCGTGGGCGTTACCTTTGACAGTATCTTTTCAGAGCATAGAAACACACGTATTATCATTGCGACATTTGCGTCGAACGTAGACCGTGTACAGCAGATTATCAATTCAGCAGAAAAATTCGGCAGAAAAGTGGCGGTAGAGGGAAGAAGTATGGTAAACATCATCTCTACGGCATCAGAACTCGGATATTTAAAGATCCCGGAGAACACGTTGGTGGAAACCGACCAGTTACGCAATTATCCTGACGAAAAGACCGTTTTAATCACAACCGGAAGCCAGGGAGAGTCGATGGCAGCATTGTCACGTATGGCAAACGGTACACATAAAAAGATTACCATTAAACCGAAGGATACGATTATTTTCAGTTCCAATCCGATACCGGGAAATGAAAAAGCCGTTTCCCACGTTATCAATGAATTGTTCCAGAAAGGAGCAGATGTTATTTTCCAGGATGCACACGTATCGGGACATGCCTGTCAGGAGGAAATCAAGTTGATCTATTCCCTCGTAAGACCGAAATATGCAGTTCCGGTTCACGGTGAGTACAAACACTTGATGGCACAGGCAAAGATAGCAGAAGAACTCGGAATTGATAAAGACGATATATTTATCCTTTCATCGGGAGATGTGCTGGAACTGGATGAGGACAGTGCACAGGTGACAGGAAGAGTGCCTGTCGGTAATGTCATGGTAGACGGACTTGGTGTCGGTGATGTCGGCAATATCGTATTGAGAGACAGACAGCATCTGGCAGAGGACGGTATTATCATCGTAGTGCTTACACTTGAGAACGGTTCGGGACAGGTGTTGGCAGGACCGGATATTGTTTCGAGAGGATTCGTGTACGTCAGAGGGGCAGAGAGCCTGATGGAAGAAGCCAGAGCGGTGTTGGATGAAACAATGCAGTATTGTATGGACAAAAATATCACCGATTGGGGAAGAATCAAAACCGAAATCAAAGATTCATTGGGCGACTTTGTCTGGAAAGAGACAAAACGCCGTCCGATGATCATGCCGATTATTATGGAAGTGTAATTATGCAGACAGTAGAGCAAAATTTAGAGCTTTTAATAGAATCTGTAAAAAACACGCAGGAATATCAGAATTACCTGAGTGTCAAAGCACAGATCGAACAGGATGCGGAACTCAAACAGCGTTTGAACGAGTATCGTGCAAAGAATTTCAGAATTCAGAATAACGCGGGAAACGAAGAATTGTACCGCAGTCTGGACGAGCGGGACAAAGAGGCAAGAGAGTTTCGAAAAAATCCGTTGGTGGATGAATTTTTGACAATGGAACTGGCATTATGCCGCATGGTGCAGCGTATCAACTGGAAGTTGATTGGTGCATTGGACTTTGATGTGGATTTTATAGAAGATTAGCGAGGAAGCCGCGAAATGATTGTAGATGAGAGGCTCGTAACCTATATCAATTCGTTAGAGCAGGGAAATACCGAAATTTTAGATGTGATCGAACAGGAAGCCATCAAAGATTATGTTCCGATTGTGCGGAAAGAAATGCAGACATTTTTAAAAATGATACTGGAGTTAAAACAGCCGGAACGGATTTTAGAGGTGGGAACGGCAGTCGGATTTTCGGCAATCCTGATGGCAGAGTATAATCCAAAGCCTTGT
>CAKRJK010000113.1 GCA_934351705.1 uncultured Lachnospiraceae bacterium | reverse complement strand
CTCAATGTTTCTGATAATTTCCTGTGCGTTCATGTTGTTTCCTCCTAATCATTTGGATGTTCTTAATACGCTTCGTAACAGAGGACCATCTCTTATTCACAACTCATTTACAATACCATAGTTTTAGGGAATATGCAAGTGTTTCTTGTGATTTTTATATTAAAACAAACGCCTATTGTTTCTCTACGATCGTACCCTCGCGGTACGCCTGCAACAGTTTTTCCAATTCTTTGATATTTTCTTTGATGGTGCGTCCCGCATCGGTATCCGCAACCCTCTTTCGTTTTGCAATATGCTCGACAAGCATCTGGTGGGAATGAACGTCACTTCCTTCTTTGACCGCCTTGTCAATCGACTCAAACGGTTCATGTGCCGCAAGCAACAATCCGTATGAATTGTAAATCAACGTATATCCTGCAATTCCTGTCTTGCCCTGATATGCCTTAGAAAAACCGCCGTCAATGATCAGAAGTTTTCCGTTGCATTTGATCGGGGATTCGCCCTTTTTGGATTCCACCGGAATATGTCCGTTGATGATGTGGGCATCCTCGTTATCCAGACCGAACTCCTTTAAAATCTTATTGACAATTTCCTCCTGCTCTAACAGACGGTAATATGGATTCTTCGGTTCGTTGTGTGTAGCTTTGTCCGCCACGAAATATCGCTCAAAGGTGGTCATCTTCTGTTTTCCGAATACCGGTGAATTTCTATTCTGCCATGAAAACCAGAAAATATCGACTCCCTTTTTCTTCTCCTCTTTGTTCAAAGAATAATAGCCTTTTCTGATGTAATTCTCCAATACATCAAACAATTCTTTGCCCGCGTATTTTTTGCCGTAAATATCAACTTCGGTAAAAGAGCCATCCTCGTTCATCGGCACACAGCCGTGATACAAAAGATTGCCGTTATGTACTTTATAAAAACTTCCCTTTGTCAGCAAAAATCTCACGTGCTTTTGCAGTCTTTCACAGTTGACAAATGCCAGCTTCAAACGCTCTGCCACCGCTTCTTCCTCCGGTGTCAGGAGGTATGGATCCGACATATCGATCGTCGGGAAGTAAGTGTCTTTTAACGGATACTCCACGCCCTCGATCATAACCGTTCCTTTTTCCAAATCCATCTTGTCTAATAGCAGGCGGCTTTCCATCTCAAATTCAGGATGCTCTTTGATTAGCTGTCCTTCTACTTTTAACTGTATAATGGCGATTGCCTTGTGCATTTTCTGGTCAAGCTGTGCATCCTTGACATCGTATTCTTCTTCCCTGAAATCCACCTTGAAAAATTCACATTTATCATCCGCATACTGTGTCATGGCAAGACGTGCCAGCGGTACAAGGTTAATTCCGTAGCCGTCCTCTAAGACATTCAGATTTCCGTATTTTGCGGAAATTCTCAAAACATTTGCAATACACGCCACATTTCCTGCCGCCGCACCCATCCACAGGATGTCGTGATTGCCCCACTGGATATCCACAGAATGATAATCCATCAAATCATCCATGATCATATAAGGATATGGGCCTCTGTCAAAAATATCACCGACTACATGCAAATGATCGACAACCAGACGACGAATCAGATTGCAGAGTGCAATGATCAGATCCGGTGCTCTTCCTGTCCGGATTACGGAATGGATAATCTCGTTGTAGTACGCCTCCTGATCCATCACATCCGGTCTTCCGGTCAAAAGTTCTTCTATAACATACGCAAAATCCTTCGGCAGTGCCTTTCGCACCTTAGAACGCGTATACTTGGAGGACGCACTCTTGCAGACGCAGATCAGCCGATACAGCATGACACTGTACCAGTCCTCCAGATTCTCCTCTTCCTTTTCAATCTGCTCTAACTTTAATTCCGGATAATAGATGAGTGTTGCGATATTTTTCTTCTCGACAGCACTGTAAGCATTGCCAAACTCGTCCTCTATCTTCTTGCGGATCGCTCCCGAACCGTTCTTGATAATATGCTGGAACTGTTCGTATTCTCCGTGAATATCCGTCATAAAATGCTCGGTTCCCTTTGGCAGGCTCAAAATTGCCTGTAAGTTGATAATCTCAGTAGCCGCCGCCGCAATGGTCGGATACTGTTTTGACAATGTGTTTAAATATCTAAGATCCTTATCTTCCATATCTTCTCCTTTGTCTTAGCTGTTTGCTGCCTTGATCACGTCGCTCATATCATAAAATCCCGCCGCTTTTCCTGCAAGGAATTTTGCCGCTTCGATCGCACCTTTTCCGAAAATTGCTTTGGAATACGCGGTGTGCTTAATCTCAATCACCTCGTCGATACCCGCAAAGATGACTTCGTGTTCCCCGACGATGTTACCGCCTCTGACAGCCGAGATTCCGATTTCGTTCTTCTCGCGTTTTTTGCGTTCTTTGCTTCTGTCGTACTGATATTCATACTTGTGATCCAACGCTTCATTGATGGTGTCCGCCAATGCGATTGCCGTTCCGCTCGGTGCATCGACTTTCTGATTGTGATGTTTTTCTACAATCTCGATATCAAAGCCGGCAGGTGCCAATACTGTCGCTGCTTTTTGCAGTATCTCCATCAGGGTATTAATTCCGAGCGACATATTTGCGGAACGCAAAACCGCCACTTGTTTTGAAGTCTCTTCTACCTTTTGGATCTGTTCTTCGGATAATCCGGTCGTACAGACGACGACCGGAATTTTCTGCTCTACACTGTAATCTAAAAGTGCCTCTATTGCCTGTGTCGATGCAAAGTCCACAATCACGTCTGCCTCGACATCACATTCTTTCAGACTCCGGTAAACCGGATATTCATTCTGAATGTGGTCGGAAACATCAATTCCCGCTACAATCTCCATCTCGCTGTCCTCACGGCAAAGGGAGGTGATCACCTGTCCCATCTTGCCGTTACAGCCGTGCATAATTACTCTTGTCATTTTCTTCTCCTATGCAATTTGAAAGCCGTATGCCCTCATCACTTCTTTTAATGTTTCTGTATGATCCTTTTCCATCTCGGTCAGCGGTAAACGAAGCGGTCCTACCTCCTGTCCCAACAGGTTCATTGCTTTTTTTACCGGGATCGGATTGACCTCTGAAAACAGAGCGTCCACCAACGGGAGTCCTTTTCTTTGAATCTCCAGTGCTTTTGCCGTATCGCCTGCCAGATAGCTCATGCACATCTCATGCACGTCTCTCGGTGCGATATTCGACCATACGGAGATGACTCCGATCGCTCCGATAGACATAAGCGGTACTACCAAGCCGTCCTCGCCCGAATACATATCTAATTTTCCGTCTGTCAGATACATGGTCTTGGACGCCTGTGCAAGGTTGCCCGTTGCCTCTTTTAATCCTACAATATTTTCTACATTTTTGTAAAGGTGTGCAACTGTTTCCGGCAAAATATTACATCCTGTTCTGCTTGGTACATTATACAAAATAATCGGTAACTTTGTCTCGTTTGCGATTGCTGTGTAATGTGCGATCAGACCGCCCTGTGTTGCCTTGTTGTAATACGGTGTCACAAGCAGTAATCCATCTGCTCCCGCATCCTGTGCCGCCTTGCTCAACTGAATCGCTGTCTGCGTACAATTAGAACCTGTTCCCGCTACCACCGGCACACGTCCTTTTGTAAACTCTACCGCAGCTTTGATAACACGCACGTGTTCCTCTTCCGACATGGTGGAACTCTCTCCGGTAGTTCCCGCAATGACAATACTGTCTGTACCCTCATCAATCTGATAATTGATCAGTTCTTCCAGTTTCTCATAATTTACTTCAAAGTTGTCTTTCATCGGAGTCACGATTGCCACTCCGGCACCTTTAAAAATTGCCATTTCTTTTTCCTCCCAGTTATAATCTTAACGCCTCCGCGTCTTTTGAGTCCATACGAAGTTACTCCGACATGATCTGTGAAACGAAAAAACATATCCCATGCAAAGTAAGTTTGTATCATTTAAAAAAGCCGACTCAAAAAGTCGGCTTTATACTTACTTCGTTCACAAACCTGTTCGTGAGTCTGTGTGATAAGGATAGCGCCTCCATCTGAACTTCGATGAGAGTCATAGAATTATTCACTCTATGCCCAAGTGTACAACCGCAGAATTGTACCCTTTCGGCGTTCTCCCCTTTCCTGTCTCTTCCTCTGTCTCTGCTACATCCAAAACAGTACTGATGAATCACGCAACCTCTACCTTTATATTATGTGATTACCTGACGATTGCTCCGCGAGCAACATCATAGCTTGTGCTAACTATAACACTAGATGACAGTCTTTGTCAATTACTTTTCCGCTTCGATATTATAGACCTCATCCGCAATGTCGAAAAGTTCTTTTGGCAGTACTCTTCCCGTCAATACGATGTCGGTATCATCGGTCCTTGCCTCGATCACAGACTTCAACTCTTCAATCGAAATAATCTTTGCATCTACCAATCCCAGCACTTCGTCTAAGATCAAAAGATTGCATTCACTGGTTGCCAATACTTTTCTTGCAAAATTTAATCCGTTCCGCATATTTGCGGCTTCTTCTATCTTCTCTTCCTCTGACAGATCCGCAAAACATTCTGCAAGTTTTTCAAAACGAAAGAATTTGATCTCCGGCTCTAACCGCTGTAAGATTTCTTTTGGCTCTTCCAGTCTGCCTTTCAAAAACTGTATAATGATAACATTCTTTCCTTCGTCTGCTTTTCGCAGTGCATTTCCGAGAGCTGCGGTTGATTTTCCCCTGCCCTCTCCGTAGTATACTTGAATCATATCCTTTTCCATAGCCTCCTCTGTCCGTCTGACAGTTCCTTATGTTTCCAGATTTGATTAACATACCACATATTATGAAAAAAAGCAAATTTACTCAAAAAATTCTATCTTGCTGACAGAAACTTCATACGCAATTCGTTTTTCTGTTTCTTCTTCTCCGATCTTTTTCAGATACTCTCTGCTTTGGATTCTTCCAAAGACTTCGACATGACTTCCCACCTCAAATGAAGATGCATAACGCGCGTTTCTTCCCCAACAGATACACGGAATATAGTCTGATTTTCCGTAGGAGCGGTTGACCGCCACCAAGAGGTCTGCAATCTCTCTGCCAAGCGGTGTTTTTCGATAAATCGGTTCTTTACATATGTATCCGTCCAGATAGATCTGATTGCTTTTTACTTCATCCTCGATATAATCTACAAATTCCCATTCCCTGACAAACACCGATAACACAAGTCTGTTTTTCTTTTCTTCATGCCTGTTATAAGAGCGGAATTGTCCGTTTACCAGAATTGTCTCTCCAATATAGTCCTGTGTGACATCGACCAGTCTTTCGGATACCATCAACGGTATGTAGTCCACGGAATCACTGAGTCTGCTTACCGCGACATCAACCAGATAGAATCCCTCTCCGTATACCTCGTGACTAAATGCAAATTCTGAGACGATTTCTCCCATAATTGTAACCTGATTATTGTCAAATAATTTATCTGCCATGTTTCTTCTCCCTTCATACTAGAACATCTTTTGCCCGATTATCATATCTGTTCTTTTGCAAAAAAGTTCACAGCTTTTGTCGATAACATTGGCTTCCCCGCTAAGATTCTGCTAATGTATGTGGGAGGGGTTGTGGGATATGTTTTGCGATGCTTCAAGCGGCAGAGCCACCACATAGATTGCACGTTTGATAAAGGCAAAACGAGAACTTTCTAGTGTCACTAAGAGCGGCATCCGAACAGACGTTATAAAACGGCAGCAACAGAAACTCGACACATGCGTGTCTCAAACAGTCTGTTGC
>CAKRJK010000112.1 GCA_934351705.1 uncultured Lachnospiraceae bacterium | reverse complement strand
CTTTTGCCGTCATCGTATTTACTTTTTCATAATTAATACGAGTCGCTTCTCCTTCATACATTTTCCCTACTCCTTAAAGTTATCCTGCTCTGCAATCAATTTCTGTATCTCTCCCAATGTCTCTTCTGTTTTTTGAAAACTCTGCTGTAATTGTTCGGATACTTTCTGCTCATAGGTAGCCAGAAAACTTTTTACCCATTCATTGATTCCTTTGCTGTCAAATGATTTCCCTTTTCCTACCAGACTACGGGTTTTACTGATGGCATCCTTGATTCCCTCCATCACTTCCGTATGAATATTCACCAGATCATTTCCGGTGTTTTGTGAATATGCATTTGATTTCCATACCTCTTTTACTGCCATGTTCTCACCTTAACTTTCCCCGAAGCTGTCGTATGCTTGTATCTATGTTGGACATTCTGGTCCGCACCTCGGACTCGACTGTCGAAAGACTGTCCGCAATACTGTCCGCACTTGAGATTCTTGCATCAAACGTACTGTAAAAATTTTGATTCTTACTTTGGATCGTCTTTGCCGCATTGCCCTCAAACTGTTCTTTTATCACTACGTCACTGACAATGGGTTTTCTCTTTTTCCAATCTCTTTTTGTTTTATATCCTCCGGTAGTTGCTCTGATCTGGCTCTGATAACTGTCCAGTTGTGAACACAAGTTGCCCAATGCGGCTTTGTCTTCCTCCAAACCTCTCATCTGATCCAGAATTTTTTGATTATGTTTTTTGTCCTCCTCACGCTTTTTGTTTGCTTCGCGTAAGAGCGTTGCAGCACTTTTCTTCGCCATGTGATTCCTCCTAACATTCCGGTATCATGATCTTCTCGGAAATTCCGTTGCTGAACAAAAGACCTTTGCCGAGTTCCAGATTTAATCCGTACTCTACGGTAAAAATGTCCGCCGTTCCCTGATCTCCTAAAACGAGCCCGTCATTTGCACTCTTAATCCATCCCGTGAAATCATCATATCCGTGAGATTTTGCGGAATGCAAAGACAGGATCACCGTCACGCCCATGCCTGCCGCCTTTTGCATAATCTGTGCTATCTCATCCTCGTACTCCTCATTGACCATTTCCACAAAACGATCTGCTTCATCTACCACCACATAAACCGGCTGCTGCCATGTTAAAAACTCCTGCATGGTCAATTCCGGATCTGCACTGAGTTCCTCCTGAAATGCCTCCATACGGGTGTCACCGATTTCCCGCATTGCCTCCACAAACTCTGCAATGTCATCCTCCGTTCTGAGGTAATTCATATCTCCTTTTTCCTTGTATCCGTTCAACTCCATGCTTTGAGAATCATAGACATATACGGTATCTGCTGCATTCATCTGATTTAGGATACATTTTAAGACATTTGTCTTTCCGCGCTGGCTTTCTCCTATGACAACAAACGGTGATTGTCCTTTTCTAAGTCCCGTTTGCATTACTTCCTCTACATCCAAGCCCAACGTGAAGTCAATCTCCTGTGATGTTTTTTCGTACTCACTTAAATGTTCATATTTGAGATTTTCAGGAAGTACCGGTATTTTCGGTGCAATCTCATACAAATACTGTTGATTGAGGTCTTCCACGCTTTTTTTGACATTCTCTATATAGCTGATCTCATTTTCAAATTCCACGGCAGTATATACCTGCATGATATTCACGCCCTTGTACTTGACCATTGCCCTTCCTTTTTTGTCCGGCAAAGTATAGTCTCCTCTTCCTACAATTCCTGAAATATCCGAGGCATCATACATATATCCCGCGATTTTTTGCTTTACATTATTGAGTGTTGCATAACGCACTCCGCTTTCGCTTTGAGCGGAAAAGATCAGATATATTCCAAGACTTGCACCGTCTCTGGCAATCTTGGAGAATTCCTCCTCTTCCTCCATACCGATTTCCTTTAAAATATCCATGTTATCAACTAAGATTACAATGGCTTTTAACCGCTCTTCCTCCATCTGGTTGTATACGGTAAAGTTCTGCGCCGCACTCTTGGCAAAAAGCTGCTTTCTGTGTTTCATTTCTTTTTGTATCAATTTGAAGAATTTATTTCGTTTTTCTTCGTCATCATAGGTAATGTAATCCGCTGTATGATGAAGGTCTTTTAACGGGATCAAAGCACTGTTTCCAAAATCAAAAATATAGAAGTTAAGATTTTTTACCGTGTTTTGTCTTGCCAGACTGAGTGCACAGGTTGTCAGCACTGTGGATTTTCCGTAACCGCTCGCAGAGAAGTATCCGAAATTTCCCTCCCTCTCCAGATCGATCACAAACTCTTCCTGACTCTGCTCCTGCGGAATGTCCACCAAGCCGAGTGGGAACTGTAATACAACTTCGCGATTTTGTGTAATATTCTGTACCGGACTGACCAGCTTGTCCGCAAGAGACGGAAGCCACGGCCGCGGAACCCGTTCGCAGCATTGTTTGTCAAATACTTCCTTAACATAATTCACAACCGCTTCTAACTGCGTGCTCTTTTTCTCCGTGCGTTCTTCTTCTGTATCTAAGCTCTCATTCAGCAATTCTCCCTGACCGAGTTCATTTACTAAGAATACGCGGTCATCCACCTGCTCTGTGACACCTTCGTTTCCAACGGTCGCACCGCTCCATGCCGATTGAAATAATTCGTAAATCTCATTGTTTCCGACTTGCAGATATGCCCGTCCCGGCTGAGTGATAAATGCCGCATCCGGCGTTTTCAAAATCTCCTGGCTGTCTCCTTCATCCTGAACCTTAAGTGCCAGCTTGAATTTTGAGTTGGACCAGATTTGATCATCTACAACACCGGAAGGCTTTTGTGTTGCAAGAATCAAATGAACCCCGAGACTTCTTCCGATTCTGGCTGTAGAAATAAGCTCTGCCATGAAATCCGGTTGTTCTTTCTTTAACTCCGCAAACTCATCGCTGATCAAAAACAGATGAGGAATCGGTATCTTTGCCTCCCCGCTTTTAAACAGTTTATTGTAACCGTTGATATGGTTGACACCGTACTCACTGAAAATGCGCTGACGGCGTTTGAGTTCGCTTTGGATGGATGCCATTGCACGTTTACTTTCCGAACCGTCCAGATTGGTAATGGTTCCCAACAGGTGCGGCAGATTTTTGAAAAGATCTGCCATACCGCCGCCCTTATAGTCGATCAGCAAAAATCCCACTTCATACGGATGAAAATTAACTGCCAGTGAAAGGATATAGGACTGGATGATCTCCGATTTACCGGAGCCTGTCGTTCCTGCCACCAGACCGTGGGGTCCGTGTGCTTTTTCATGAAGATTTAAAAACACATATTCTTCGTTTCCTCTGACTCCCAGCGGAACCGCCAATGTCTTATGCGACTGGCTCTTTGCCCAGCGTTCCTCTGCCCGCAGTTCTTCCGCAGACTGAACCTGATACATCTCATAAAAGGTAATGTTTTCCGGTATCTGCGATACGATTCCCTGCTCATGGTGAAGTACGCTTAAATCCCTTGCAATCCATTCAAGATTTGTTTCGCCGACATGATATAAATTGATATATTTGTTCTCGTACTTTTTCTGGTTTAAAACGATCTGTCCTTTTTGGGAATCCAACAATTCCACAACCGTTCCGATGTTATCCGGGAGATTCGCCATCTGCTGTGTCGTATAGATGATGGAAAACGCCATCTTCTCTCCCTCTTTATCAAGGTATTCCATGATTGCATGGGATGAAATCAGCTTCGGATCATCGATGATAAACAAGTAATACGGAGAAAAAACCGCCTCGTTCTTCTTCTCCTCCCCCTTCATTTTTCTGTCCTTGAGGATTTGAAGAATACTTCCCAATACCTGATCTCTCATATGTTCCGAGTTGATAATTCCACGCAGATTTAACGATTGGATCTTACAATGCGGCAGCCACTTCATCCATGAGAACTGCTCATCATAAGTCTTGTTATAAATGGTGATAATCTGTAAATCATGATAACTCTGTGCAAACGCAAGCTGTGTGATCATCAATTTTAACTGCTCATGTACATTTTCCTTATCTCCGACCAAACCCAGATGGGCTTTCTTTAGATCGATAATGTACGGCTTTTCTTCTATGGTCTCAAAACTCTGTTTTAACGCCTCTCCCTCTAACTGGAGTGTGTCTTTTTCATACTGCATATCTCCCGACTCAAATTCTATCGGAAAACTCACCTTGTCATTCAGATACCCTACCGAAAGTGTCAAAAAATCGTCATCATTGCTGTTCCTCTCATAAATTCTGGAACTGTACTCTCTGACTAATTTTTCGATTTCCCCGATATGCGGATAGTTATAAAACCATGCCTCTACCTCTTGATTTTTGGCACGATTCAACTCTTTTCTTTTCTCCAAAAGATAATTCTGATACATTACTTCCCGCTTTTCGTTCTTCTCTTTGCATTCTTTGCGCTCATTAAAATAACGAATGACCGTAAATACAGTGGTCAGTAAGGTGGTCAGTCCCGAGAGCATCATCACTGCTCCCATTTTTAAAATAACACCGATGATAATCGTTACCACTGTCATCGCAACCGGGGGAACGATCATCTGTATCAGACTTGTTTTTCCCATACTGAAACGCTCCGGCGGATTCTGAATTTCAATCCTTTCTTTCGGAACCCGCTTAATGATTCTCGGTGAGCGTTTATAGTTCGGAAATCCTTCAAACTCAAAACTTTCTTTTTGGATTTCCATAAGGTTCGTGTGATAACTTCCCTCGTCTGCACGTATCAGCAGCGTATCCTCATCAAATAAAATCTCACATTGTCCGATCTGTAAAATATCCTCTTCCTCAATCGGATAGACGTCTCTGGCTGTGATCTCCTTGTGATTCCAGAGATTTTCTTTTTGCTGTCCTTTGGCATCGCAGGCATATACTTTTATCTGCCGTCTCTCGACTACCAATTCTATCGCTGCTCCCGGTATGGAAATATCTCTCCCCGCCTCACCGATTGTAATTGCTCTTTTTCTACTGTATATTTTCTCCATTTTCACCCTCATCATTTTCTTCTGATGTATTTTGCTGTGTGTCTTGCTTTGTCGTGTCTTCTTTTGTCGTGCCGTCCTGGCCGCTTTCTAACAATTTGTCGATTTTGGAATCCAGTTCACCGATTCTTTTCTCTTTCTCACTGCCGCTGATGTCTACGTCTGTTTCCAACATGTTTTTTTCTTTCAGATATGCATATAAAAGCAAATCGTCATCCGATAATTGAAGTGCGATGTTTTCTGCCTCCGATACCTCCAACTGACCAAGATAAATCCAATAATCCAAAATTTTCTCATTGGTATCCAACGACAATGCACTGACGATATTCTTTTTCTGTTCTTCGGTCAGATTCTCACACTGGACATAGGAATAAGCCAAAATGTACTTATCGGATATTTCCATACGTGCAATATCCGTATTTTTGAAATCTTCTATGACACCGCTGTAATTGATTTTTAAATAATCGCGATTTGCCTTGATAACAGACTGTTCATACGGATTGAGCCAGAATATTTCATAAAAGCAAAGAGCTGCCGCCGCGATCAGCAGTACGCTTGTGATTCTTAATGACACTCTTTTCCTATGGTATTTTCTTTTGTCAATCTGTATTTTTGTCTTTTGATTATGCTCGGATATTCTTGCGAGTTCTTCGTAGAGATGTGTTACAATGTCCTCTATTGTCTGTGCATTCAGTATTTTTTCTAAGAATTTGTCCTTTTGTAAAAGATTGAGTCCTCCGTCATAATAGTCTTCGTATCGGTATTTGTCCTGAAGCACGAATCCGATCAATGCCCGGTACCGGTTCATAAACTCCTCTTCGGAAAACTCTTCCCCTTTTC
>CAKRJK010000111.1 GCA_934351705.1 uncultured Lachnospiraceae bacterium | reverse complement strand
TGCCGTGTACGCCGTGCGCGGCAACTTTGATGATGCCCAGACCGGCGTAAAGAAGCTGTTTTCGGATAAGGAGCTGGCAAAAGAACTGGATGCAAAAGGCTATCAGTTCTCCTCCGCAAATTCCATCAACATCGGAAGACTTGTACCGCAGATTGTGTATTATGTATACGCTTATGCAAAATTATATGAAAATGGCGTTATCGGCAAGGGTGAGGCAATGAATGTTGTCGTACCGACCGGTAATTTCGGAAATATTTTAGCGGCATTTTATGCAAAAAATATGGGTGTGCCAATCGGAAAGTTAATCTGTGCATCCAACGAGAACAAAGTGTTATATGATTTCTTTGAGACAGGAAAATATGACAAAAACCGTGAGTTTATCTTAACACAGTCTCCGTCGATGGATATTTTGATCTCATCCAACTTAGAACGTCTGATTTACTGGATTTCCGGTAATGACGCACAAAAGGATGCAGAGCTTATGAAAGCGTTGACAACCGAGGGTGTCTACGAGATCACACCGCAGATGAGAGAGCAGTTAAAAGATTTTTACGGAAATTACAGCAGCGAGCAGGAGACAGAAGAAGTCATCCGCAATTTGTATGAAAATACAGGCTATGTCATTGATACCCATACCGCAGTTGCAGCCGGAGTATATAAGAAATATCAAGCGGCAACCAAAGATGAGACGAAGACGGTCATTGCATCTACGGCAAGTCCGTTTAAGTTTGCAAGAAGCGTTATGAATGCGATCGATTCCAAGTATGACGGCATGGAAGATTTTGCGCTGATGGATGAGTTGTCCAAGATCGCAAATGTAGAGATACCGCGTGCGATCGAGGAAATCCGCAATGCAGAGGTATTACACAAGACAGTATGTGAAGTGAATGAGATGCCGGACACAGTCAAGAATTTCTTGGGAATATAAAATTCCGGGAAAGATAAAAGATTCGAAACCTTATGTATCAGTAAAAGAAAAACCGCAATATCAGACAATCAGTTTGATACTGCGGTTTTATTATGTGATTTTGTTCTTTATGAAAATGGATTACTGATTGTTTTTCTCAAGCTCAGCCATCTTCATCGCACGAACTTTTAACGGAAGTCCGAACAATGTGATGAAGCCTTCTGCGTCGTGATGGTCATACAGATCTCCGGTTGTGAAACTTGCGAGAGACTCACTGTAGAGAGAGTATGGGGAAGTAGTGCCGGCTTTGATGATGTTTCCTTTGTAAAGTTTGAATTTTACTTCTCCGGTCACATATTTTTGTGTGGACTCTACAAATGCCTGAACTGCCTCGCGGAGTGGGGTGAACCATTTTCCTTCGTAGCAGATCTGAGCCATCTTGTTGCCCATGTCTTTTTTGACTTCCATAGTTGCACGGTCTAAAACAAGCTCTTCTAACTGCTGCTGTGCCTCCATGAGGATTGTTCCGCCCGGTGTCTCATAAACACCACGGGATTTCATGCCGACTACGCGGTTTTCTACAATATCAATGATACCGATTCCGTGTTTCCCGCCGAGACGATTTAATTCACGGATGATGTCGGATACTTTCATCTCTTTTCCGTTGACGCTCTTTGGTACACCCTGCTCAAAGGTCATCGTCACGTATTCGCCCTCATCAGGAGCTTTTTCAGGACTTACGCCAAGTACTAACAAATGGTCGTAGTTTGGCTCGCAGGCAGGATCTTCCAATTCCAGACCTTCATGGCTGATATGCCATAAGTTACGGTCACGGCTGTAAGAAGAATCTGCTGAAAACGGAAGGTCGATTCCGTGTGCTTTACAGTATTCGATCTCTTCCTCACGGGAATTCATATTCCATTTGTCATCACGCCATGCAGCGATAATCTTTAAGTCCGGTGCGAGAGCCTTGATTCCAAGCTCAAAACGGATCTGGTCGTTTCCTTTTCCGGTAGCGCCGTGGCAGATTGCGGTAGCACCTTCTTTTCTTGCAATCTCAACTAATTTTTTTGCAATACCCGGACGTGCCATAGAAGTTCCGAGCAGATATTTGTTCTCGTATACGGCACCTGCCTGTACACAAGGGATGATGTAATCTTCACAGAATTCATCGGTAATATCTTCTATATATAACTTGCTGGCACCGGATAATTTTGCTCTTTCCTCTAAACCATCCAATTCCTCTTCCTGACCGCAGTCGATGCAGCAGCAGATTACGTCATAATCATAGTTTTCTTTTAACCAAGGGATGATAGCTGTGGTATCAAGTCCGCCTGAGTAAGCTAAAATAACTTTTTCTTTCATAATGAACATCCTTTCTTTCTTCTGTTTATATTTTTGCAGAAATTCTGCACTAAAATTACTATATAATAAATAAACAAATAATGCAAGTGAAAAAATATGCAAAAATAGTGAATAAAAATAAAAAATATGCAAAAAGCACTTTACGAAAGCAGAAATATATACTAAACTAGGTAGTGATATAGGTTGGTTGCGGCTTGATTCTTCCAGTGATGTGGCGGTATGTGAAAAAATATCTCTCAGAACTTTTAGTTTCTCATCAAGGAGCACATTGCAAAATGAAAGGCGGAATATTACGGACAAAACTCGCCTGAAGTGTATAGGAGATTTTTAGATATTGGGCTCAAACAGTTGTCCGTAATATTCTCATTTTGCAATGTGCTTCTTGTGAGAAACACAAAGTTCTTCGAACGATATTTTTTCACATACCACCACATTGCCAAAAGAATCAAGCCGCAACCGGGAAGCAGTAGAGGAGATATCAAGATACAGGATGCAAAGAAGAAAGAAGGATTGAGATATGATAAAGGCAGGAATTATCGGGGCGACAGGATACGCGGGAGGAGAACTGGTGCGTATTTTGTTGGGACATAAAGAGGTTGAGATTTGTTGGTATGGCTCGAGAAGTTATATTGACAAAAAGTATGCGGATGTTTATCGTAATATGTTCACTTTGGTGGAGGATAAATGTCTGGATGATAATATTGAGGCATTGGCGGAGCTGGTTGATGTGATTTTTACGGCGACACCGCAGGGATTTTTGGCGGGAGTGTTGACGGAGGAGATATTGAAAAAGTGTAAGGTGATCGATCTGAGTGCGGATTACCGGATCAAGGATGTATCGGTCTATGAAGAGTGGTACGGAATCACTCACAAGTCACCGCAGTTTATTGAGGAGGCGGTTTACGGACTCTGTGAGATCAACAGGGATAAGACAAAGGGTGCAAGATTGGTAGCAAACCCGGGATGTTATACCACCTGTTCTATTTTGACGGCGTATCCGCTGGTAAAGGAAGGGCTGATCGATCCGTCAACTTTGATCGTTGATGCAAAGTCAGGTACTTCGGGAGCGGGACGAGGAGCAAAAGTGCAAAATCTTTACTGCGAGGTCAATGAAAATATCAAAGCCTACGGTGTGGCGTCCCACAGACACACGCCTGAAATCGAGGAGCAGTTAGGCTATGCGGCAGGGGAAGAGATTGTGATTAATTTTACGCCGCATCTGGTTCCGATGAACCGCGGTATTCTTGTGACAGAATATGCCAAGTTAAAAGAGAAAGACGGAAAACTTCCGACTTATGAAGAAATCAAAGCCGTGTACGATACCTATTATCAAAACGAAAGATTTGTGCGTGTATTGGAAAAAGGGGTATGCCCGGAGACAAAGTGGGTTGAGGGCAGCAACTATGTCGATGTCAACTTTGTGATTGATGAGAGAACAGGACGGATCATTATGATGGGAGCGTTGGACAATATCGTAAAAGGCGCCGCAGGACAGGCGGTGCAGAATATGAATATCCTCTTTGGACTTCCTGAGCAGACCGGATTGGAACTGATACCGATGTTCCCGTAAGCCGGGACATAGAGGTTTCCCGGAGTACATAATGAAGAAGACAAGCAAAAAGAGTAGGACGGAAATAGAAAAATGAGTACTTACGAAATAAGGAAAATGGAAATCGAAGATTATGATGAGGTATACCGCCTGTGGAATTCCATTCACGGATTCGGTGTGCGGAGTCTGGACGATTCCAGAGAGGGAATCGCACGGTTTCTAAAGAGAAATCCGACAACGAGTGTCGTGGCGGTTTCCAATGACGGAAATGTGATCGGAGCGATTTTGTGTGGGCATGACGGTAGAAGAGGTTGTTTTTACCATGTCTGTGTCAGGGAAGATTACAGAAAGCAGGGAATCGGAAAAGCGATGGCGGTTCATTGCATGAAGGCATTGCAGGAGGAACAGATCAACAAGGTCTGTCTGATTGCATTCCGCAAAAATGAGATAGGAAATGCTTTCTGGAAAAGTGTCGGATGGACATTTCGGGAAGATTTGAATTATTATGATTTTACATTGAATGAAGAAAATATTACCAATTTTATTCAGTAATAAAACGGAAAAGAGGGATAAGATGAAAATAACAGACGGAGGAGTTACCGCGGCAAAAGGTTTTCTGGCAGCGGCAACTGCGGCAGAGATCAAGTATAAGGACAGAACAGATATGGCACTGATATACAGCGAGGTGCCATGCAAGGCGGCAGGCACATTTACGACGAATGTTGTCAAGGCAGCCCCGGTTCTCTATGACAAAAAGATTGTGGAGGAGAGTCCTTTTGTACAGGCGGTTGTTGTCAATGCGGGAATTGCAAATGCGTGTACCGGACAGGAAGGATATACTTACTGTGAACAGACAGCCGATGTTGTTTCAAAAGAGTTAAAGATTCCAAAGGAGGCGGTCCTGGTTGCGTCTACCGGAGTGATCGGAATGCAGCTTCCGATGGAAAGATTGAGCGCGGGAGTCCGTGCGATGGTACCGATATTGGAACACAGCAAAGAGGCGGCACACCAGGCAGCTTGTGCGATCATGACCACCGACACAAGATCAAAAGAGGTGGCAGTTACCTTTGAGGCAGACGGAAAGACGGTCACAATCGGAGGAATGTGCAAAGGCTCGGGTATGATTCATCCGAATATGTGTACCATGCTCGGATTTTTGACCACCGATGCCAACATCAGCAAGGAACTTCTGACAGAAGCTCTAAAAGACAGTGTCAAGGATACTTACAACATGATTTCCGTGGACGGAGATACTTCCACAAACGATACCGTGTTATTGCTTGCAAACGGATTGGCACAGAATAAAGAGATCAATCAGAAAGATGAAAATTATGCAAAATTCTGTGAGGCTTTAAATTACGTCAATACACAGATTGCAAAGATGATGGCAGGTGACGGAGAGGGAGCGACTGCGTTGTTTGAGGTGAAGGTCATCCATGCAAAGACAAAGGAGGATGCACGTATTTTAAGCAAGTCCGTAATCTGCTCCAGCCTTACGAAAGCGGCAATTTTCGGACATGATGCGAA
Organism: uncultured Lachnospiraceae bacterium; assembly: GCA_934351705.1. Lineage (GTDB taxonomy): Bacteria > Bacillota > Clostridia > Lachnospirales > Lachnospiraceae > Maccoyibacter. The sequence continues at coordinate 479 of CAKRJK010000111.1, read as the reverse complement.
CTGGGGAAGGATTCTTTGTGCGATGGGTTATTCGGGAGTGCTTTTTGATCCTGAAAAGGTGGATCTGTTTTTTGAGAGTGCTGCCGGCCGTATCCAGTTGATCGAAAACGGTGTGGCACTGGATTACAGCGAAGAGGAGGCGACGAAGATTCTCTCGGAACCGGAAGTGACAGCGATTGCGGATGTCAAGATGGGAGAGGAAGAGGCAACTGCATGGGGGTGTGATCTCACCTACGATTATGTGAAGATTAATGCGGATTATCGGTCGTAATCTGTGGGTGGGACCGGGCGTCCTGTCTTTGGCGTGGAGTGGCGTTGGATAGGGCGGCGGATTTCTAAGTGTTTTTTGGGGCGTGGTGGTGGCGGTGGACGCAACCGGGGATGATTCGCCATCCATGGCTCAGCATCCCCTTGTACGGACGTCGTGTCCGTACATTGCTGTTCGTTGAAAAAACACTAAGAAATCCGCTGCCCTATCC
>CAKRJK010000110.1 GCA_934351705.1 uncultured Lachnospiraceae bacterium | reverse complement strand
CTTTGATGTACCTCCAAGTGCGTTTGTTTGTTAGACGGTGGCGCTTGGGGGTTTTTCTTTTATCATACCAAAAAATGTTGGAGTAACGAATAGCAAATATAATTCGTTACCCCAACATTTATTTTAGAACCGAATTTTCTCGGGAGCCTTTTTATGTGCAGAAATAATTGAAAATGGATGTGAATGGGTGCCAAAACGGTGCCAAGAAGAAAAAAGATATCAAACAATTTATTTTTTCTTTATTGTTTATTGAATTGTTTCACATCAATTAACCAGTGCAATTTATGTTAAAAAATATTTTGTCATTTAAGGAAGAGACAATTTTAGATTTGACAGTAATTAATGCGTATAAGGAGCATCAATGTAATTTAATAGACTATGGAACAAAAGAAAAGTATCTTAGGGTCGCAGCAATTTATGGTGCAAATGCAAGTGGAAAATCGAATATTTATATGGCGATGACTTATTTTCAAAGAATTATTGCGGAGTCATTAAATAATGTTGAAGATGGTGAAGCAACAGCTATTAAAATATTTTATCAGCCATTTTCGTTCGATAGTGAAGAGGAAAATTCGGAATTCCAGATTGTACAGATTTTAGGAGATTATGAATATAAGTATGGATTTGAGTATAATGCAAATTACATTGTTACGGAGTGGTTATATAGAAAAAATCTACAGACCAGGAGAACTTCAACAATTTTTGAACGTACGACAGAAAAAGTTGAATTCGGTTCAAGTGTAAGAAAAGAATGTGATGTATATAAGGAACAAATTCCTGTTGAGACTTTGGTTTTAACTTTTTTCAATAAGTTAAAAATGAAATCCAGTATTTTTAAGGTTGTTTATGCTGGTGTGATGGATACATTAGTTGTTCCAACAAATTTTTGCGAGGATACAAGACTTTTAGAGGCACTTTTGCCTCAATTAATTGATCAAGAAAAAAGTGCATTGGTAGATTTTTTGTCTGCTATTGATACAGGTATTAGAGATATTGAATATGACGATAGTGACAAAGAAATTGAGTTTGTAACCTATCATATGGGAAAAGATGGCGAATTGCATCCTCTGGACTTGTTTTTTGAATCAGAAGGAACCATTAAAAGTATTATGCTATTCATTTATGCACGTACAGCTATTCTTTATGACAAATCAATTTTTGTAGATGAATTGAATATTAAATTACATCCTCTTTTGTTGAAATTTATTATTGATTTGTTTTATGAAAATGATTCACAGGCTCAGCTGATTTACACAACACATGATACTACTCTTTTGGATAAAAAATTTTTTAGAAGAGATCAGATTTGGTTTGTACAAAAAGATGAATGTGGATACTCAGAATTGTCTGCCTTATCAGATTTTAAAGTGAGGTCAGATGCTTCATTTGAAAGAGATTATTTGGCTGGGGTATATGGCGGAATTCCGTGGTTAAAAGAATTCAGTATGAAAGAAGGTAAGTAAATGGGTTCGGATGATTTATTTAAAAAGAGACGAGAAGCAAGAACTCAAAGGAAGCATGAATACAAAACTACCAAAGCAAATTCTTAGCTAATTGTTACAGAAGGTGAACGTACCGAGCCATTATATTTTAAAGGTATGCAAAAACTTATACAAGAAAAGGTAGGTGGCGTAGTGGATATTGTTGCGCAACCGCTTATTGATGTACATGGTGAAGGTTGTTCCACTACTACACTTGTTGAGGTAGCAAATCAGATTATAAAGGATGCAAAAATTATCTATCAAAATGTATGGATTGTGTTTGATAAAGATGATTTTGATGACTTTGATCAAGCGATACAAGAAGCTATAAATAGAGGATATAATGTGGCTTGGAGTAATCAATCTTTTGAATATTGGTTATATCTACATTTTTATTACAGTGATCTGCATTGCATAGACATCAATGGAATGATAAGCTAGATGAGATTTTCAAGAAAAATAATTTAGGTGATGGGACATACCAAAAAAATCATGAAGATATATATAACATATTTGGAATGGTGTCATGAAGCAAAAGAACAAATAAAGGAGTGGGAAAAGAAATGAGAACAGCAATCGTATATTATTCAATGTCGGGAAACACAAAATATGTAGCGGACAAAATTGCCAATGGGATACAAACTTCAGGAGAAGTAGATCTGATCAGAATCGAGCCAAAGAAAGCGTATCCGGATACAGGAGCCAAGAAGTTTTTCTGGGGCGGTAAAAGTGCCGTTATGGGCGAAAAACCGACATTACAACCTTATGAATTTAACGTAGAGGAGTATGACCGGATTATCTTTGGGACGCCTGTATGGGCGAGTACCTTTGTACCTCCACTCAGAACTTTTATTCATGATAATCCTCAGGTTAAGGATAAGAAAATAGCGGTTTTTACTTGCTTTAGCGGTGGTGGTGCGGATAAAGCCATCGAGAAAATGAAAAAGTATATTGGCATTGAAAATTTTGAGGCGGAACTGATTTTGATAGACCCGAAAGATAATATAAAAGCGGAAGATGATGAAAAAATCGCAGAGTTTTGTTCGGTATTGAACTAGAACCGCCCCAAAACACCTCAACAATCTCCCGAACCATGCCGATAATATAAGAAAGACAAAAAACAACAACGAAACGGATTTCAAATCAGTCATTCAAGGAGGAAAAAGCATGGTACAAGTAGGAGCATATCAACAGGCAGCAGGATACTACAACCAGACAGTAGCCAAAAAAGATCAACAGCAGGCAAAAGCCCCTTCTGCAAAACAGAATACAAAGGTTGGATATGTGGATAAGAGTAAGGAATCCACACTTTCCGATAAGGCGCAGAATGTATTAAAACAGCTCAGAGCAAAATACGGCAATATGGATTTTATGGTGGCGGATTTTGAGAATGAGGATGAAGCAAAAGCGACACTGGCAAAAGGAACAAAAGAGTTTTCCGTTCTTTTTTCCGGTGAAGAGTTAGAGAAAATGGCTGCCGATGAAAAGTATTTTAATCAAAAAATAAATGACCTTGAGGGTGCAGTCCGTATGTCGGAAGAGATCAATCAAAAATATGGATTTGATCAGGAAGAGAAAGATACACAGATCACCAAAATGGGCATGGTGTTCCACGATGATGGCACAACAAGTTTCTTTGCGGAGTTAGAAAAAACAAGTGCAAAACAAAAAGAGCGTATTGAGAAATCCAGAGAAGAAAAACGCACCGAAAAGAAACAGGAGGCAAAGAAGGCAGAAAAAGACCTTAAAAATTATGAGAAAAACAATACCGAGACGAAACGTGTCACAGTCTGGGCAGACAGTATGCAGGAGTTAGTGGATAAAATGAATGCAGTGGATTGGGATCATGTTCCGACGGAATCGGTTAAGGAAAGCGGAAGCAGATACGATTTCAGCGTCTAGGTACTTATAAATACATAAAATCCGCATATATAAAACACTATTTTAGACAAAAGCCGGAAATTTTCAAATCTTTACTTACAAAAAATCATTTTTTGGATTACAATAGAAATAGACAAAAAAGTAGAGATAGAAAGAGGAAAGAAAAAGATGTTTGAGATAGGTGATTACATTATATACGGCAGCCAGAATGTATGTAGAGTGGAGGCAATCGGACCAATGGAAATGGGTGGAGTCAAGACGGATCGATTGTATTATACGTTGCATCCGATTTATATCAGTGGCAGTACTGTGTATACACCGGTCGATAACAAAAAGGTCATTTTGCGTCCGATTCTTACGAAAGAAGAAGCCATGCAGTTGATTGAGGAGATTCCCTCGCTGGAGCAGATTGATGTCACAGACGAAAAAGGAAGAGAACAGATTTACAAAGATGCATTGGCAAGCTGTGATTGTCGGGAATTGGTTAGAATTATCAAGACGTTGTATCTTCGCAGACAATCAAGAATTGAGGATGGGAAAAAAGTAACGGCAGTGGACGAACGTTATTTTAAGCACGCAGAAGATGCCCTGTACGGAGAACTTGCGGTTGCAATGGAGATGGCAAGAGAGGAAGTAGAAGCGTATATAACGGAGCATTTGGCAAAAGAGGAACAATAGAAACTCTGTTGTCCATACGGCAAGATCCTTTGCAAGAAAACAAAACGAGAACTTTTTAGTGGCAGTAAATAGATGTCCGGGCAGACGTTATAAAACCGTCATATCAGAAACTCGACACTGACGTGTCTCAAACAGTCTGATATGACGGTTACGTTTTGCCCGGACATCTATATAACTGCCACACAAAAGTTCTCGAAAATGCTTTCTTGCAAAGGACCTTGCCGTATGGACAGCCGGGGTGTGGGAAGGACAGGAATCCCCCATTTTCACGTCGAGAGCCAATCCACTATTTTGCGGAAGCCGTATGAGAAAGTCTGCGTTTATAGTTCTGGTAGAGTTCCATACAGGCGCAGATTTTATCGGCAAGCGAAACAATCCACCCCTCCAAAAAAGCAGGAGAAATCGGCGTGAGGGGAAACATATGGCGCAGGATGATATCTTCTTCCAACGGAGTCACATTGCAGTCTCTCTTGGCGTTTTGTGAGGCAATGCGGGGATGCTTCCAACCGTGAAGCCTGTGGGAAGGCTGTTTGTCATGCTGGTTATATAGAAAATAATCGTGCAGCAAAGCTCCGCGGATCATAGCCGGATAATTCACATCCAGACGATAGATGTCGGCAATCTTACAGCTCATCTTAGCAACGTTAATACAATGCTCATAAACGCTGATACCTCCATGCTGCCAGTATTTCTTCGTTTCTAAAAAGCGGGAATTTTTTTCCAGAGTATCTATTTCATGTTCAATTAATAATGAAGATGTTTCCGTATAATTCAATCTTGTGTCCTTTCCGGCAAAGCCTGTTTGAATTTATGAGTTCCCTTTGAGAGAATTATAATAAAGAGGATAAACCATTTCCATAAATAAAATGTAAAAATCATAAAAGATTCACAAAGTAATTAACATTGACAGCAAGTCTAAAGGTTCGTTATACTGTAAGAAAAGGAGTGTTTTTGGTGAAAAAAGAAGAATGTATGAATCAGGAAAATATCACAGATGCTTATGTGAAAAAATTAGCGTCTTTTTTTAAATCAGTCAGTGAAGAGAACCGTGTGAGAATCATCTACGCTCTTTCAAAGCAGGAGATGTGCGTCAGTGATTTGGCACTTGAGGTCGGAATTTCACAGTCTCTTTTGTCGCATCAGTTAAAGCTCTTAAAGCTGGAGGGACAGGTGAAGTCGCGAAGAGAGGGAAAGAACATCTACTATTCGTTGGATGATCAGCACGTTGTTGATATTTTTGAAGAAGCGTTAAAGCATATTAAGCATCGTATGGAAGAGGGAAAGGAATAGGTGGTATAATGCGTGAAAAACGAAAAGTTTTGGTGGTAGATGACAGTGGCATGATGCTAAGAACCATTAAGAGCGTCTTAGAGAAAGATTATGAAGTGGTCTTAGCAAATTCTGCAATGAAAGGGTTTGCGGCAATTGAGCTTTCCAGACCGGATGTAATTCTGCTTGATTATGAGATGCCGGTCTGTGACGGAAAAATGATGTTTGAAATGTTAAGGGCAGATTCCGAGACAGAAGATATACCGGTTTTTTTCCTGACGGCGATTGCGGAGAAAGAAAAAATTATGCAGGTGTTGGAGCTGCAGCCGGAGGGCTATATTTTAAAACCGGTCAGCGGGGAGAAAATTTTAAAGCGCCTCAAAGAATTCTTTCATGATGGAGTAATACGATGATCAAAATGCAGATCGCACTTTTGATATTGACATTGTTTATCGCGGTGCTTTATTTTAGTGCGAAACGAACACAGGATTATAACCACAGAATATTCAGTGGAATGATAGTGGGC
>CAKRJK010000109.1 GCA_934351705.1 uncultured Lachnospiraceae bacterium | reverse complement strand
AGACATGGCTCTTTGCAATCTGAATATATGACAGATTGACACCCACCTTAAAGTCCGGCGAATACTTTTGTATCTCCTTACATCTTCCGAGTGCCTGCCGAAGCACCCATCTGCCCACCGGGATAATCAGTCCGGTCTCCTCTAATAGAGGAATAAATTTGATCGGCGGAATCGTTCCCGTCTCCGGGGAAGAAAAACGAAGCAGCGTCTCTGCGCTTCTTAATTTTCCGTTGTCACCTTCCACGATCGGTTGAAAATATGTATCAAAACCTTCAAAATTATTGTATACCGAGCGGCGAAGAATTCGTATAAGTTCCTTTTTCTTCATGTATTCGTCATAATCCTGCTGCACATAAGTATACAATCTGCTTTTGCCTCTTCGCTTGGCTTCATTCAAAGCAAACTCCGTCAGTTTCATAACATCGGAAAAATTTTCTTCTTCAAAATCATCTGTCATCACCAGACCGGCAGACATGGTATAGACCACCTCATACTGGTTCTCCTCGATGAAACGGTCAACATTCTTTCTGACCTTTCTGTAAATCTCACGGGCATGCTCTTTGGTTCCACCCGCAAAATCCATAATCATAAACTCATCCGCGACCAATTTGTAAAGCATTTGTCCCGGCTCGATACACTCCGCAATACGGTGTGCGGTCTCCCGCAAAATCATATCCCCGTATTCCATATCCCAATTTTCATTAATCTCTTTAAAATTATCAATTCCGATACGCAACATATATCCGTTCGGAAAATGTTCCTTGTATTGGCCCAGATGATTCTTGAAACTAGTCTCCCCCAAAAGACCGCTGATATTGTCCGCTTTTTGTTTTGCTCCAATCTCATTGATACAGCCCAGCATAATATACGGCTCGCCTGCCTCATCCCTTAGCGAACGCCCTCTGCAATTAATCCAAATCGGCTGTTTTTCACAATCCAGCCACCGGTATTGAAGGTTATGAAATGACTTCTCACCTCTCTCCATCTGTGCCAGATCATCTACTAACATCTCCAAATCATCCGGATGCACAAATTGCTCATGTGTCTTTGGCACATCATGGAATTTGTGTGCCGGTACATTAAAACGCTGTAATGCACTCGGTGATATTGCATAGTAATCGTTTTTCAAATCATATGCATAGAGGTAATCATCCATACAAGGATCGAATATGTCTATAATGGTACACAACTGTTCCATTGTAATCTTGTTAGCACCTTTTTCCATTATGATTTCCTCCTCCATAATCTCCCCTATATTATATCTGGTAATTTATGGCTGTGTCAATCAATTTTCCGACTATTTCTGTATTTTTATTCATCTGTAAAAATTTTATTTTCTATCCTTTTGTTTTTCTTTTTTTGACGCAATTCTCGAAAGAAATTGCTGAGCATTTCAGAACATTCTTCCTCCAGCACGCATTTTTGAACTGCAACTTGGTGATTAAACGCCGGAATGTCTAACAAATTCAAGACAGAACCCGCACATCCCGCCTTTGCGTTCATGCTGCCTATGACCACTTTGTCAATTCTCGCCTGCACGATTGCTCCCGCACACATCTGGCAGGGTTCCAGTGTCACATACATCGTACAACCTTCCAATCTCCAGTCTCCCAGCTTTTTACTCGCTTTTTTAATCGCGGACATCTCTGCGTGTGCAATCGTATTTTTGTCCGTATTTCTTCGATTGTAACCGCGTGCGATAATTTTATCCTCATATACAATCACGCAGCCAATCGGAACTTCCTCTAAGGCGTATGCCTTCTTTGCCTCCCGAATCGCTGCGTGCATATATTTTTCTTCTTTACTGCTTGTCCTTCTCATGATTCTCTTCTGCTATCTCTTTTCTGCTTGAAAAAATATTACATTTATGCTTTGCGTCCGCAGGTATCTGTACAAATCTGCGAATACCGAACAAAATCGCAATGCTGATAATCGACGCTAAATCTTCCCATGCTGTCGTATCCCCGATGATCATATGCCGTGCAACGAGGAAGATCAGCACTTCCAAAACCGTATCTGCGTTAGGCTGACAAAGCATCTTTAAAAATTCAATACTGATGACAATCTCAAAAACCGCTTCCAGAAAAATGTAAAGCGAGCCTGCCTCGCCCCGTGTATTCCAGAACAACTGTACTTCATGTCCCAATCCGAAAAATGAGATCACGATTCCCGCAATGACAACGACTGCCATGATCAATTCGAGATAATTACATACTTCATATAAAGCATTCCTGACCTTTTTGCCCATATTGCCTCCTCGCCCGTACAAATACAAAACCGAGCATTCTGCTTTGAATTCCGATGACAAACGTTACCTTAGCAGTTAGCTCAGCCCAGGCACCCTCGCGGCACATGAGAGCTTCTACTTAGTGCTGCTTCATTCCTGACCTGACACGATTCATAGATTCCCATTGCGCAAGACCCAAACGTCAACGCCACTTACTAAGGGCTGCTTCACCATCAAAAACCCGAGGCAGAATATCACTCTAGCTATAGCGGATTGCTAGTACAGGGTACCGCTGCCACCCCAGCTGCTCGGAATCATAAGTATACCGAATTTTATTCGTTTTGTCAATTTTTTCTTCACTTTCTACTCTTCCTATGCCATAATATTATTAACAATTTGAGAGGTAATTTATTATGGAAATTCATGGATTTCAAAAAACGACTTTATTAGACTATCCCGGACACGTCGCCGCCACAGTTTTTTTTGGCGGCTGTAATTTTCGCTGTCCGTACTGTCACAACAAGGATCTGGTTCTCTCTCCCTCACTGGCACCGACGATCGAGGAGGAGGCTGTGTTAAATCACCTCAAAAAAAGAGTGGGCATTCTGGACGGCGTGTGCATTACAGGCGGCGAGCCTACTTTGCAGCCCGATTTAGAACGTTTGATTGTCAAAATCCGTTTCCTCGGCTATGACATCAAGCTGGACACCAAGCTGCGTGAGATCATCAGCCACGAGTACACCGTGGAGGGCGACCTGCGCCGTAACGTTGCAATGGACATCAAGCACACTCCGCAAAAGTATGCTCTTGTCTGTCAGAGTGATTGCTTGTCTATGGAGGCGATCATGGAATCGGTTGATTTTTTAAAAGAGAACCGCGTGCCTTATGAATTCCGCACGACCATCACAAGAGAGCTTCACAAAAAAGAGGATATTCCTGCCATCGGAGCGTGGTTAAAAGGTGCGTCCGCTTATTACCTCCAGGCATATCAGGAATCGGAGCAAGTCATATCTCCGGTCTTTTCTTCTTATACATATAAGGAGTTGCAGGAATTTCAGCAGCTTTTGAAAAACGATATTGCACATGTGGGAATACGGGGGATAGATGAATGAATTTTCAATATGAGACAGATCGGTTGATCTTAAAAACCTTAACGGAAAATGCGGCTTCCGAGGTTTTATATTTTCACTTAAATAACAGAGAACATTTTGAGGAATTTGACGGCATGCCCGCCAAAAATTTTTATACGATACAATACCAGAAGAATCTTTTAAACTGCGAATACCAGCTTGCGGTACGGAATAAAGGAACGCGGTTTTGGATTTTTGAAAAGAATGATCCTTCGCATATTATCGGCACGGTGAGCATTCAAAAGGTAGAACGCGGTATTTTTCAATCCTGCACGCTCGGTTATAAGCTGGATAAAGATTATCAGCATATGGGGTATATGACCGAGGCTTTAGAAAAAGTAATTTCGATTATCTTTTCGGAGCTTTCCCTGCATCGGATAGAAGCGTTTGTACATCCTAAAAATGCTGCCTCTATCCGCCTGCTGAACCATCTTCATTTTCGCGAAGAGGGAATTGCTTACGAGAGTATCCTCGTAAACGGGGAATGGCAGGATTATTTAAGATTTTCCCTTATTTCTCGTCCAGAGTGCTAAGCCAAAGACAAGTTCGTTGCCTGCACTCTGGTCTAATTTTTCCCACTCATAACGCCAGTCGTAAGGCTCTTTGATCTCTGCGGTCTGAAGTGTGGCAGAGTCTTTTCTTGACTGTTCAAACTGCCTGTTTTTTGCCTGCACGTTCTCCGGCTGTCTGTCCTGCTGCTGCGTATTTTGCTGCTGTGCGTTTTGCTCCTGCGGAATTTCCTTTTTTTTCGTTTCCGTTTCCTGCGGTTCTGTCTTTTCCTGTTTTTGTTCCTTGTATGCTGCAATCTGATTCACCTTTAATTCTTCGTCAATCCACTGGCTTGCAAATGTTTCCCGTTTTGTTTTTATGTACAGTCCCGTTACCTCTTCAAAATGATGATTGCTCTTTCCGATTTTTTTTGCAAAGAAGCGTCCTTTATAATTTGCCACTCCGTTTTCAAAACGGATTTCCGCCACGGAAATTGCCAGTATCCGTTCCCCCTCTTTGATCAGAAGGCAGATGTCCGCGTCCTCTTTTTGCCCGGATTCTGTTTTTATCTGTGCCTCCATACGCACAACTTCTCCGCGGTAATCTATTTTTGCGAATCCCGCATTTCTATGCTTTACGCCTTGTTCGTAGGAATAGATATATGTGACAAAATGATTTAAATTTTGCATAGTTCCTCCATTTACCATGTTTTTTTCAGTATATGCATAAAGCCTTTTTGAAATTATCCGATTTTGAAATTTTGTTTTTCGTCTGAAGAAATCGGTTGACAGAAGCCCCCGAAAAAGGATATAGTAATATTGTAATCAGTTATGATTCCTATTATTATAATTAGAAAGTAGAGATTTTTATGAGAAAATACAGCAGACAGCGTGAATCTGTAAAAACTTACTTGGCTACCCATTCCAACCATCCGACTGCGGAAACGATTTATCTCGCAGTAAAACAGGAATATCCGAATATCAGTCTGGGTACTGTTTACAGAAACCTCGCTTTATTAGAAGAAACCGGAGAAATTATTAAGATTTCTACGGGTGTCGGTCCCGACCGCTATGACGGCAACGTCAAACCGCACTATCACTTTTTCTGTAATGAATGCGGTGACGTTTATGATTTAGAACTGAATCCGTCAGTGAATATCAACTCTATGGTCAATGACAACTTTGACGGTATCATTGAGAGCAGCATTTCTTATTTCTTTGGAAAATGCCCGCATTGTGCCGGCAAATAAGATCATTATTTTTGATTTGCCGGTTCAATGCTGATGGATTTGCCTTTGATTTTGGCATTGCGCATTGCCTCTAACACTTCTCTGCCGTACTCTTTCGGTACTTCCACAAATGTGTATTTATCGTACATATCAATGGCTCCGACCAATTTTCCGGACATTCCCGATTCTCCTGCAACGGCTCCGAGAATATCTCCCGGTTTTACGTTTTGTTTCTTTCCGATATTGATAAACAGACGTACCATTCCTTCTTCTGCTCCGGTATCCCCGAAATCATATCCGTCGCTCACCGTTTCCTCCGCTCCGCCGAGTGCTTCATACAAAAAGGCTGCGGCAATATCCATTGCGGTGTAATCATCCGATTCATTAATCCTTTGCTCGATAAAGTCTATCATCTGTTTTAAGTTTTCTTCCTCGATAATATTTCCTATCCGATCCATGATCTTTTCGGCTTTTATGGAGGCTACATCCTCTGTCGACGGAATCGGCTGTGCGAGGATCTTGGTCTTACAGTATCTTTGAATGTCTTTTAATTTGTAGACCTCTTTTCCTTTTACAAAGGTAAATGCACGTCCTGTCCTTCCGGCACGTCCCGTTCTTCCGATCCGATGTACATAATACTCATCATCCTGCGGAATATCATAGTTAAATACCGCCTCGACATCATCCACATCAATTCCCCTTGCAGCGACATCGGTTGCCACAAGAATATCTGTCTTTCCTTTTCTGAAGTTATTCATCACACGGTCTCTCTGCGAC
>CAKRJK010000108.1 GCA_934351705.1 uncultured Lachnospiraceae bacterium | reverse complement strand
GTCATTTATTTCAAAACCAATATAGTCTCTATTCAGATTTTTCGCTGCGACCAACGTCGTACCACATCCACAAAACGGATCTAATACCGTTTGTCCTTCTATCGTTACTAATGAAATTAGAATTTCCATCAGCTTTACTGCTTTTTGGGTTGGGTGAAGTCCTCTGTCCGATTTCTGTGTCTGCACTTTTAGAATATTAGAGCAAACCTCCAAGCCTTCATTCAAAACCGTCAATTCTTTTAATTTTGCCTCGTTAAATGCACCAATTTGGTTTTGCATGATATTATCAGTCAGTGTTCCTCCTTGTGGATACGGTTTCATAAACCACAGTATCGGTTCAAACAGTGGGCGTAAATTGCCAATTTTCCATCCTTCCCACTTTTTACTGTTATCCACATCATTTCTTCTGTCAAAAACACAACTGACTCTTTGTGCGCGATATGCCGCGGCATCTTTTTCCCATGCAATCATATCTTTAAATATAAATCCCGAATCCTCCATTGCACAAATACATCTATGCGCAAGCCTTCTTCCCGCAAAAATAAAACAACTTGCTCCCGGTTTCATTACTCTGTACCAATCATCTGACCATAATCTACACCATTGATAATATTCCATCGGAATTTCTTTATCTGCCTGTGACCATCCGTTCAGCGGTTTTCCTCTGGTCTTGAATACCGTTCCGCATTTTTCCTGAGCAGGACTTTTGCCTAACAATGCACGATTCGTATTATTATGTAAGACATCCCATTCATCATAATTGATACCATATGGAATATCTGACAAAATCAGATGTATGGATTCATCCTCTACCGTTTTGATCAACTGGATCGAATCACCGTGTTCCACTCTACTCATAAATGTACCTCGTTTATCCCTTTAACTTCTCAATATATGCACTGATCACTGATATTTTCTCATATAATTTCTTTGCCTTGATCAGCTCTTCAATAGCTTCTTCCCTTGTGTACTTCCTTATCTTTGCAATACAGTCATGCCAATATTCAATCTCAACTTCTCCTCTGCTTACAATGATATTTTTATAATCATCGAGCAAACTCAAAAAGTCGCTCTCCGGCACTCCTGTCTTTTTGGCTACATACGCATCTATTCTTAGCAAAAAACACGATTTTGCGTTAGCAAACGCCAATGTTTTATCACGTGCAATCATTTGAGATGAATTCCACAATGACTCCAACGAAAATGTTTCGCTTTCTTTCACATCTCTATCAAGCATAATTGACATATGCTCCCATGTAAGAAGGCAAACATTGTTTTCTAAAGCCTTAGAATATATCTGACTTGTTTTTTGCGGATACTGAAAATACGGAGCAACCAAAACTGCATATTCGTTCTCAGAACCTCTCCAATCGCTTAGATTACTCACTTTAAAATCTTTTTGATTCTTGGCTGTTCTGCTTAACCGGAAACATTTCGCATCTGCAACTAAGCTATAATGATATCCCATTTTACTCTCTGCGATAATATCCGCACTGTCCGCCCGTTCTTCCAAGGCTCTTGAGGCTAAACCTAATTCCCGGAAGCATCGTGCTAAGACAATATCCGATGCTTTTGAATAAAGTTTCTCTTCTGTGGAATCATGTTCTATCACTTCCGGTATTGTTCCGATTTGTTTCACGATTTCCTTGAAATCCTGAACATCCATCTTATCTATGAATGTTCTCACTTCTTCCGTAGCCTGTTTAAAGTCATTCTTTGGTGCTTTAAAAATCTGTGTTATTAATTTTTCAAACATAAATGCTCCCCTCTTGGTAACTGTTGTTTATGATTTCTTCATTAAATACAGTTTAGAACATTTGTTCTTTATTTTCAAGATGTATTCTTACATCTTAAGAAATTATTCACTTTCACAATTATAGAATAGTTCAAAATATTTTATCACACTTTTATTGGTTTTTCCATCAAAATGTATGTGGGGCGGGAGGGAGCGGGTATCCGTCCGACTTCTGAATGCCTTTTGGTTGAAGTGGTTTCGCCGTTGGAAAATGACAAAACGAGAACTTTTTAGCAGCAGTAACAGACATCCGTTCAAACGTTAGCAAACCGCAGTATCAGAAACTCGACACGTTCGTGTCTCAAACAGTCTGATACTGCGGTTACGTTTGAACAAATATCTGTAACTGCTGCACAAAAGTTCTCTAAAAATGTCATTTTCCAACGGCGAAACCACCCCAGACCAAAAAACATTCAAAAGTCGGATGGATACCCTGAACTGAGATATGCTCTTACCCTTTGAGGTCTAGCCTTGGGAGAATCTGGCTAAGAATTGTTTTGTGCGTTCTTCTTTTGGGTGTTCTATGACGTCGACGGGGTTTCCCTCTTCGACGATGTAGCCGCCGTCCATGAAGATGACGTGATCGGCGACGTCTCTGGCGAAGGTCATTTCATGGGTGACGATGACCATTGTCATTTTTTCGTTTGCCAGTTCTTTGATTACTTTTAGGATTTCGCCTGTCAGCTCCGGATCTAAGGCACTGGTCGGCTCGTCAAAAAAGAGGATTGACGGCTTTAGGGCTAAGGCTCTTGCGATTGCAACCCTTTGCTGTTGTCCGCCGGAAAGCTGACAAGGATAGGCTTTCGCCTTATCGGATAAGCCCATTTTTTCTAACAGGGCTTTCGCTTCTTTTTCAACTTCTTTTTTGTCCCTTTTCTGGACATGGATCGGGGCATCTGTTACGTTTTTTAACACGCTGTAATGCGGGAACAGATTAAAATTCTGGAATACCAGACCGAATCTTCCCTCGTATCGGATATTGCCGCTGTCTTTTTGCTCTAAGCCTGTACAGCAGCGGAGCAATGTGGATTTTCCAGAACCGGACGGTCCGATAATCGCAACGACTTCTCCTTCATCTACCGAGAGAGAAATGTCATGCAAAACATCGACATCATCAAAGCTCTTTTTTACATTTTCTACTTCTAATAATTTCATGCTCTCTCTCCTATTGATAATAAGCAAGACGCTTTTCCAAATAATCCATAATAAGTGCCACTACCAAGTTAAATATGTAATAGAAAATTCCCGCTACAAACAACGGCATGATCGTGGTCTGTGCCGCCGCGATCTGTTTTGCGATGGTGAACATCTCGGCATATGCCAACACGAATGCAAGCGAGGTGTCTTTTACCAGCGTGATGACTTCATTGGTCACAGACGGTAACACTCTTTTGACCATCTGCGGAAAGATGATTTTAAAGAAAGTCTGTGTTCTTGTGTAGCCCAACACTTTTGCCGCTTCGTACTGTCCTACCGGAATCGACTGGATTCCCGAACGGTAAATCTCCGCAAAGTATGCCGCGTAGTTGATACTGAATCCGATGATGGTCGCATAGAAACGGTATCCTGTGGAAAGTCTCATTCCAAACAGATAGTATGGTCCGAAATACACGACTAACAACTGCAACATCAGAGGCGTACCCCGCATAATGGATATATATACTTTCATCAACCACTGTAACGGTTTGATCTTAGACATTCTCGCAAATGCCACAAGCAGACCTAACGGCAGTGAAAAAAGCAATGTTAATATAAAAATGGAAACAGATGCTCCCATTCCCGAGAGAAGCTCTCTGAGCATTACATCAATCGTCATGTTCTTAACGCTCCTTACTTACCGAGACATACCATGTCGCTTAATTCCCATTTTTCTGCAATCTTGCCAAATGTTCCGTCTTTTACCATCTCATCTAAGGTAGCCTGAACTTTGTCACGAAGCTCTGTGTTGCCTTTTTTGAAACCGACTGCATACTGCTCGGAGCGGACTGTCTCATCTAACATTACAAAACCCTCTCTTGAGGAAAGCTGATAATCTGCAACTCCGATGTCTACGACAATCGCATCTACCGCACCGCTCTCAAGATTCATGAATGCTGTGTTGTAATCTGCTACCTGCTGTAACTCTGCAAAACTTGCCGCTAATTTTAAGTTTTCCTCGTTGTCCTCTTCATCGGTCAAAGCTGCAAGTCCTGAAGAATCTGCCTGAACGGCAACTACTTTTCCTGCCAAGTCTGCTTTGCTCTTAATATCGGAATCTTTTGCCACTACTACCACGATAGAATTGTCTACATAAGGCTCTGACCATGTGTAATCATCCTCACGTCCCGTAACAGTGAATCCGTTCCAGATACAATCAATGGAGCCTGAATTTAATTCCATATCTTTGGAATCCCAGTCGATCGGCTGTTTTACCAGTTCCCAACCGTTGCGTTTGCAGACTTCCTCTGCCAAGTCAAGGTCGAATCCGACATATTCGCCGTTATCGTCTTTATAACCGTATGGCGGATATTCCGCATCAAATCCCACGATAAACTCTTTGTCCGAGTTTTTCTTGTCCTTTGTATCTGCGGATGTATCCTTTGTATTGCCACAACCTGTCATTGTAAATACCATTGCTGCCGCCATCAATACGGCTGCAAATCTCGTTGCTTTTTTCATAATAAAATCCTCCTGTATTTCTCGTTTTTGTACTTTAGTATAGTAACATGATAAAACATTCCTGTAAAGAAGGATTTTGATTTTTCTGTGAATATTTCAAAATAGTGCTTTGTATTTTTACATTTTTCCTCTATACTATAGTGGGGTGTTGTTTTATAAGCAATATTTGTCGTTTATCAATCAGGCATGTGGAATGCCTGCACTCATGATACACACGTATGATGTTTTTTATTAGGAGAATTTTCATGAAACAAAAAAAAGAACTTGGCATTGCCATTTCCATCTTCTTTATTATAAGTATTGTTTTGTCTACAATTTTTATATTTACCCAGAGAGAGGCTTTTTTACAGAATCAGACCAAGTATCGTTATATTGCAGCCAACCAGTCCAATATCATCTGCGACTGTATTGATACCGTGTATGCAAGAACCTATACGCTCAGCACTCTGGTGATGTCCAACAACGGAGACACTTCTTTTTTTGAGGAGATTGCACCTCTTATCTATGATGAGACACAAAAGGACGCGAATGTTTCTTTGCGGAATATTGCCCTTGCTCCGAACGGAGTTGTGGAGCAGGTCTATCCTCTTGAGGGAAATGAAAGCCTGATCGGATTCTCTTTTTTAGATGAAACAAAAGTGGGCAATTCCGAAGCGATTGCCGCCTACGAGGAGGGCAAGCTGCTGTCCACGGCTCCTTTTGAACTGATACAGGGCGGAACCGGCATGGCGGGACGGCTTCCTGTCTATCTGGATGGCTCCGACACTCCGTGGGGACTTGTGACGGTCACCCTTGATTTTAAAGATCTTTTGCGTTCGTTGCAGTTGGAATCCTTATCTGATATGAAGGTTGATTATGAACTTTGGTATCACGACACGAACGGAGACCGTGTAACGATTGCCGCCTCCGAACACGCACCGTCTTATCCTGTTTCTTATGAATTTTCGGTTGTGAATCAAAGCTGGCATCTGGATGTCGCACCTTCGGACGGATGGTTTTCAAAACTTTATCTTATCGCCGGCTTCTTTGCGATTTTTGTAATTTCACTTTTTGCGTCCCTGCTCTTTTTGGATCAGGTGCGGATCAAGAAAGCAAACAAAAAGCTGCAACGCCTTGCACATTTAGACAGTCTGACTTCCTGTTATTCGAGACATTATCTCAACACTGTGTTGATCGATCGACGCAACGGACAGTGGCGGAACCAAGATTGGCGTTATTCTCTTGCAATTATTGATATTGATTTCTTCAAAAAGTTCAATGATACTTACGGGCATCAAGCCGGAGATGCGGTTTTAAGACAAGTTGCACATTTGCTTAAAACAAATTCCAGAACAACTGACTATGTTTGCAGATACGGTGGTGAAGAAATGAGCATCATTTTGCCAAACACTTCAGCAGAAGAAGCTATGAAT
>CAKRJK010000107.1 GCA_934351705.1 uncultured Lachnospiraceae bacterium | reverse complement strand
CAGTGACAAAGCTAAGGCGGAGGAACTCGGAAAGCGGATTCAGAACGGAGAGGACTTTGCGGCGCTTGCCGGAAGCTACAATGAAAAAGGTCTGATTCAGACATCTGTCGGCAGACAGGACGTCTCCAAAGAGGTACAGGAGCAGGTCTTTGAGTTGGAGAATGACCAGATTACGCAGATGATACCGGTCAAAGGCGGATATTATTTCGCAAAGTGTATCAACAAGTATGATCGCGATCTGACAGAGCAAAACAAAGAGGCTTTGCAGAATCAGAGGAGACAGGCGGCTTTTGATAAAGAATACCAGGCATATATGAACGATGTTTCTAAGGTGTTAAATAAGAGCCAGTGGAATAAGATGAAACTGAATGCCCCAAAGGGAATTACGACGGATTGCTTTTTTGAAGTGATTGACAGTATGACGGAGTAGTTGGGGATTCGTAAGAGATAATAGAATAGGATGTTGAAAAATAGGATAGGTATGCGATACCGGATTACGGTGTTGCTGCCTGTCCTATCCTATTAAGAGTTGATATATTCAGGTAATGTTTTATAAGTGTTCTCATATACTGAGAGTATTTATACACTATGGGGGGATCGTTATGAAAAAATTGTGCGAAACCCGATCAAACAGGTAAATCGTCAAGTGTATATCTTGTCAAATTATTTAAGAACACAAGGTGTCCAAGTTTGGGTAGAAGGTTATGTGTTTTTTGTGAATGATAATAGTCCGGTACAGGATAAGTCAGTGCTTAGAACACATGATGATATAGATAGTGCAATTCATGGTAAAGTTAATAATCATTTAAGTCAGGCTGTTATGAAAAAAATAATAGAGTGCATAGAGACAGAGTAAATTTGTGTGTCAAATGGAACAGGTATAAAATGTATTTAATGTAACAAAAATCTTGAAAAAATCTTTTTTCTATCAAAAAATCAAACAAACACCTCCCACCCATCCCCCACCAAAACCACAAAAAAATCCCCACTTCCACAAGAAAAACTCACCAAACAATTCAAACACAATTCAAAAAAACACCCCAAAACAAGAAAAATCCAAAAAAATATTTTCCAAAAACCAACCCAAAAACCAACCATAATTGTTCCAAAACAACATCAACCAAAAAATAAAAACCATAAATAATCAGACAATAAACAATATAACACAATAAAAGACAAATAATCAGACAACTAAAAACAAAAAACTATTTACACGCAAAAAAAACGGGTGTATCATTAATATTAACAAAAATCAAGAACGTGTGAATGAGAAGCACAGAAAGGAAGAAGTATGATAAGACAGAGAAAAGAAGAACGCACTGCAACTGCACAAGGATTATATGATCCGAGATTTGAACATGATAACTGCGGTATCGGTTCCGTTGTCAATATCAAGGGAATCAAGACGCATGAGACAGTAGAAAACGCCTTGAAGATTGTAGAGAATTTAAAACACAGAGCCGGAAAAGACGCGGAAGGCAAGACAGGTGACGGTGTAGGAATCCTGCTTCAGATTTCGCACAAATTTTTCAAAAAAGCCTGCGAGCCGTTGGGAATCAATTTAGGCGAGGAGAGGGATTACGGAATCGGAATGTTCTTTTTCCCGCAGGAAGAATTAAAACGCAATCAGGCAAAGAAAATGTTTGAGGTCATCATCGAGAAAGAAGGCATGGAATTTCTCGGATGGAGAGAGGTTCCGACCGATCCAAAGACTTTGGGACAAAAAGCCGTGGACTGTATGCCGCATATTATGCAGGGCTTTGTAAAACGTCCTGCCGACTGTTCAAAGGGACTTGACTTTGACCGCAAACTCTATGTGGCAAGAAGAGTATTTGAACAGAGTAATGATGATACTTATGTTGTATCCTGTTCCAGCAGGACAATTGTATATAAGGGAATGTTTCTGGTAGAACAGCTTCGTCTGTTTTTCGGAGATTTGCAGGATAAAGATTATGAGTCTGCGATTGCAACGGTACACTCCCGTTTCTCCACAAATACCAATCCAAGCTGGGAGCGGGCGCATCCGAACAGATTCATCGTACATAACGGAGAGATTAACACCATTCGCGGAAATGCGGATAAGATGTTAGCCCGTGAGGAAACGATGGAATCAGAGCATTTAAAAGGAGAACTGCAAAAAGTTCTTCCGGTTGTCAATACTGCGGGTTCAGATTCCGCAATGCTGGATAACACACTGGAATTTCTGGTTATGAGTGGTATGGAGCTGCCATTGGCGGTTATGATCACCATTCCGGAGCCGTGGACGAACAACAGCATTATGAGCCAGAAAAAGAAAGATTTTTATCAGTATTACGCAACAATGATGGAACCGTGGGACGGACCGGCGTCTATCCTGTTTTCGGACGGAGACATTATGGGAGCGGTTCTTGACCGTAACGGATTAAGACCGTCCAGATATTATATTACGACAGATGATTATCTGATCCTTTCTTCCGAAGTCGGCGTGTTGGAAATCGAGCCGGAGCGTATCAAAGTAAAAGAGAGACTTCGTCCCGGAAAAATGCTTTTGGTAGATACGGTAAGAGGCGAAGTGATCGATGACGAAGAATTAAAAGACCGTTACGCCAACAGACAGCCGTACGGTGAATGGTTAGACCGTAATCTTGTAGAGTTAAAGGATTTAAAAATTCCAAACGAACGCGTGATGGAATATAAAAAAGAAGAACTGCGGAGAATGCAAAAAGCCTTCGGCTACACTTACGAATCCACAAAGGATACGATTCTTCCGATGGCACAGAACGGAGCAGAATCCATTGCCGCAATGGGAATTGATTCCCCAATCCCGGTATTGTCGGAAGACCAGCAGCCGTTGTTCAACTACTTTAAACAGTTGTTTGCACAGGTAACCAATCCGCCGATCGATTGTATCCGTGAGGAGGTTGTAACCTCGACTACCGTATACATCGGAGAGGACGGCAACCTGTTAGAGGAGGAGGCAGATAACTGCCGTGTATTAAAGATTCACAATCCGATTCTGACCAATACCGATCTGATGAAGATCCGTACCATGAAGCGGGAGGGCTTTAAGGTCGTGACGTTACCGATCATCTATTACAAAAATACAAGTTTGCAAAAAGCCATAGATCATCTTTTTGTGGAAGCGGACAGAGCATATCGTGACGGAGCAAATATTTTGATTTTATCCGACAGAGGCGTGGATGAAAACCATGTGGCAATTCCTTCCCTGCTCGCGGTGGCAGCGTTGAACCAGCATTTGGTTGAAACCAAAAAACGCACCAGTCTTGCAATGATTTTAGAGTCCGGTGAACCGAGAGAGGTACATCACTTTGCGACATTGTTAGGTTACGGTGCCTGTGCGATCAACCCGTATCTGGTGCAGGATACCATCAAAAATCTGATTGATGAGCATATGCTGGACAAAGACTACTATGCGGCGATTGATGATTACAACCATGCAGTCATCCACGGAATCGTTAAAATCGCATCCAAGATGGGTATTTCCACGATCCAGTCCTATCAGGGATCTAAGATTTTTGAGGCGATCGGAATTGATTCCGAGGTTATTGATAAATATTTCACGAATACAGTCAGCCGGATCGGCGGCATTAATTTGAGCGATATTGAAAAAGCAGTTGACATTTTGCATTCCGAAGCGTATGATCCGCTCGGATTAGAGACAGATTTGACACTGGATTCCAAAGGACGCCACAAGATGCGAAGCGGAGCGGAGGAACATCTCTACAATCCGCAGACAATCCATCTTTTACAGGAGGCAACAAAAAGAGGGGACTACGGTCTGTTTAAGCAATACTCCAAACTCTTAGACGGTGAAGACCGTGCATTAAATATCCGTGGACTGATGGATTTCAATTATCCGAAAAAAGGAATCCCGATTGAAGAGGTTGAGAGTGTGGATTCCATTGTCACCCGTTTTAAGACAGGAGCGATGTCTTACGGTTCTATTTCACAGGAGGCACATGAGACACTTGCGATTGCAATGAACAAGCTGCACGGCAAATCAAACTCCGGTGAAGGTGGAGAGAGTCTGGAACGACTCAGTATCGGAAAAGACGGTCTGAACAAATGCTCCGCAATCAAACAGGTAGCATCGGGACGTTTCGGTGTTACAAGCCGTTATCTGGTCAGTGCAAAAGAGATTCAGATCAAGATGGCACAGGGAGCAAAACCGGGTGAAGGTGGTCACCTTCCGGCAGGAAAAGTATATCCGTGGATTGCAAAAACAAGACACTCCACACCGGGCGTAAGTCTGATTTCCCCGCCACCTCATCACGATATTTATTCTATCGAGGATTTGGAGCAGTTGATCTTTGACTTGAAAAATTCAAATCGCGATGCAAGAATTTCCGTAAAACTGGTATCTGAAGCGGGTGTCGGTACGGTTGCCGCAGGTGTTGCAAAAGCGGGAGCACAGGTCATTTTGATTTCGGGATATGACGGAGGAACCGGTGCGGCACCGAGCAGTTCAATCCACAACGCAGGACTTCCGTGGGAACTTGGACTTGCCGAGACACACCAGACCTTGATTATGAACGGACTTCGAAATAAAGTCAGAATCGAGACAGACGGAAAATTAATGACAGGAAGAGATGTGGCAATCGCGGCATTGCTCGGAGCAGAGGAATTTGGTTTTGCGACAGCACCGTTGGTAACGATGGGGTGTGTGATGATGCGTGTCTGCAATCTGGATACCTGTCCGGTCGGAATCGCAACGCAGAATCCGGAGCTTCGCAAACGCTTTGCGGGAAAACCGGAATACGTTATCAACTTTATGCACTTTATCGCAGAAGAACTGCGTGAGTACATGGCAAAACTCGGTGTCCGTACCGTAGATGAACTGGTAGGACGTTCCGATCTGTTAAAAGTGAGAGAAGAACTCACCGACAGACAAAAGAAAGTAGATTTATCCCGTATTTTAAACAATCCGTTTGCGGGACCGAAGGCAAAAGTTACCTTTGATCCGAAACAGGTTTACGATTTTGAATTAGAGAAAACCGCAGATGAAAAAGTGCTCTTAAAACAGTTAAAAGCTGCTTTGGATTCCGGTCAGAAGAGAGGAATCGAGATCGAGCTGACCAACACAGACCGTTCTTTCGGTACGATTTTCGGTTCAGAGATTACCAAGAAATATCAGGATACATTAGAGGAAGATACCTATATCGTAAAATGCAGCGGAGCGGGCGGACAAAGCTTCGGAGCATTTATCCCGAAAGGTCTGACTTTGGAACTGGTCGGAGACAGCAACGACTATTTCGGAAAAGGTCTCTCCGGCGGAAAACTGGTTGTTTATCCACCGACAGGCTCCAATTTCAAAGCTGAGGAAAATATCATTATCGGAAACGTGGCTCTTTACGGAGCAACCAGCGGAAAAGCATTTATCAACGGCGTGGCAGGCGAGCGTTTCTGTGTTCGTAACTCAGGAGCCATCGCAGTGGTAGAGGGCGTCGGCGATCATGGCTGTGAGTACATGACAGGTGGACGGGTAGTTGTTCTCGGAAAGACAGGCAAAAACTTTGCGGCAGGCATGAGCGGTGGAATTGCCTATGTATTGGATGAGAACAGTGACCTCTATATGAGAACAAACAAAGAGATGGTATCCATGCAGGAGATTACCTCCAAATACGATGTTTTGGAATTAAAGGAAATGATCAAAGAGCATGTGGCACTTACCAATTCCGAGAAAGGAAAACACATTTTAGATCATTTCAGTGAATATCTTCCGAAGTTCAAAAAGATCATACCGTTTGATTACAACCGTATGTTAATGACCATTGTTCAGATGGAAGAAAAAGGTCTGAACGCAGAACAGGCACAGATTGAAGCATTCTATGCAAATACAAAAAGATAGGAGGGAATGGAACGATGGGAAAATCAACAGGATTTATG
>CAKRJK010000106.1 GCA_934351705.1 uncultured Lachnospiraceae bacterium | reverse complement strand
GAGCAACCTATCTCGGAATTGCAATGGCAGCGGCGTTGATTGCATTGATCGGAGCGGCGGTTGTATGGTTTAACAAACGTGCTCTTGCGATTGTGGCAATCGCATTGGTGGCAGCAATCGCAGCCAACGTACATGGAGTTACCCGTACTTACCACGAGTATGAACTGCAGATGGCGGCAATGGTAATTCTGGCAGTAACGGCGGCTGTTTTCACAGTTGTTTGTGCAATCAAAAAGAAAGAGATTACCGCATAGAAAAAAACAGATGATATGGGAGATGTTGCAAAATATTTTGCGACATCTCCTTTTTCTTTTATTTGACGAACAAAGGATTTTGGATTATAATAAAGTATCTATGCATACAGGAATTTGTAGAAAGCGGAGATATGCACAGACAATACATATTCAGGAGGCTTTTATGATGAAAAGTATGACCGGTTTCGGCAGGGCGGAAGTCATGGAGGGAAACCGCAAATTTACGGTGGAGATGAAATCCGTCAATCACCGTTATCTTGACATCAACATTAAGATGCCAAAGAAAATCAGCTTTTTCGAGAGTGCTGTCCGTAATCTGTTAAAAGAATATATCCAGCGGGGCAAGGTGGATGTATTTATTACATACGAAGATTACAACGAGGATAACTTTTCACTCAAATACAACGAGGAGGCGGCGAGAGAATATCTCCGATATTTGAAAAAGATGTCAGAGACTTTCGGGCTGGAGTATGACGTGACTGTCAGCAAACTTTCCAGATACCCGGAGATTTTCACGCTGGAAGAACAGAGCGTGGATGAGAAAGAACTCTGGGCGATTTTAGAAAAGACCATCCGCAGTGCAAGCGAGCAGTTTGTGGCGAGCAGAATTGCAGAGGGAGAGAACTTACGAAAAGATTTAGTCGAGAAGTTAGACGGAATGATTTCTTATGTGGACTACATCGAAACGCGTTCACCGGAGATACTGACCGAGTACCGGGGACGTCTGCACGCAAAGGTCAACGAGCTGTTGGCGGATACGCAAGTGGATGAGAACCGCATTGCGACAGAGGTGACGATTTTTGCGGATAAAATCTGCGTCGATGAGGAGACCGTGCGTCTACGAAGCCATATTGAGGCAACCAAGAATGCGTTAGACGAGGGCGGAAGCATCGGAAGAAAATTAGACTTTATCGCACAGGAGATGAACCGTGAGGCAAACACCATTCTGTCTAAGACGAATGATCTGGCAATCGCCGACACCGGAATCAATCTCAAAACCGATATTGAGAAAGTCAGAGAGCAGATTCAGAATATCGAATAATGACAAGGAAAAGAATATGAAGTTAGAAAACAGAGGAATATTGATTGTTGTTTCCGGTTTTTCCGGTTCGGGAAAAGGAACACTGATGAAAGAACTATTAAAAAGGTATCCGGATAAATATGCGTTATCCGTTTCGGCAACCAGCAGAAAGCCGAGAGAGGGCGAGAGAGACGGTGTGGAATACTTTTTTAAATCACGGGAAGAATTTGAGCAGATGATTCAAAATGACGAGCTGGTAGAATATGCCGAGTATGTCGGCAATTATTACGGAACACCGAGAGCCTATGTCAAAGAACAGCTTGAAGCGGGAAAAGATGTCATTCTGGAAATTGAGATACAAGGAGCACTCAAAATCAAAGAAAAATTCCCACAGACCTTGTTGCTTTTTGTGACACCGCCTTGTGCAGAGGAATTAAAGAACCGTCTGGTCACAAGAGGAACAGAAGACCGGGCAACAATAGAAAAACGCCTGTCCCGTGCTGTGGAAGAGGCAGAGGGAATCGAAGCGTATGACTATCTGATCGTAAACGATGTTTTAGAGGAATGTGCAGAAAAAATGCACAGCATTATTTCCAATGAACATACAAGAATCAGCCGTAATCACACGGCAATTCAGCACATGAGAGAAGAATTAAGAGGATTTTTGAAGGAGGAATAAAACATGATACATCCATCATATGCAGATTTAATGAAAGTAGTAAACAGCGGCGTGGAAATCGGAGAGGAACCGGTAGTAAACAGCCGTTATTCCATCGTGATCGCAGCGTCCAAACGTGCAAGACAGATCATTGCGGGAAGTGAGCCGTTAGTAGAGGATGCAGAAGGAAAGAAACCGTTATCAATCGCTGTTCAGGAGCTTTATGAAGGCAAGGTAAAAATCATGGGTGACGACGCAGAGGAAGAGACAGAAGATCTGGTCATGGATGAGATGGCGGCATACACAGAGGAATAGTTTGCACAGGATGTCCGCAGAAGCAGGGCATCCTTTGTGAATTTTTAGGAGGAACTATGAAGCTTCTATTTATATCACTGGGCTGTGATAAGAACCTGGTCGATACCGAGTATATGCTGGGTATGTTAGCGGGAGAAGGACACAGCTTTACGGATGATGAGTCCGAGGCGGATGTGATCATTATCAACACCTGCTGCTTTATCAACGACGCCAAAGAAGAGAGTGTGAATACTATTTTGGAGATGGCGCAGTACAAGGATTCGGGGAGCTGCAAGGCGTTGATTGTAACGGGATGTCTGGCACAGCGTTACCAGGAGGAGATCGAGCAGGAGATTCCGCAGGTCGATGCAATCTTAGGAACCAATTCCTACGATGCGATTGTTGAGGCACTGGAGCGTGTGCTGGCAGGAGAACATTACGAGAATTTCAAAACATTGGAGGGACTTCCGAGTTTTCAGACCAAGAGAAGCCTGACAACCGGCGGACATTACGCTTACTTAAAGATTGCAGAGGGATGCAACAAACACTGTACCTACTGCATTATTCCAAAGATCAGGGGCAATTACCGGAGCGTTCCGATGGAAGATCTGATCGCATCGGCAAGAGAACTGGCGAAGGCAGGTGTAAGGGAGTTGATCCTTGTCGCACAGGAGACGACACTTTACGGAATCGACCTGTACGGAGAAAAATCCCTGCATAAGCTGCTCGATGAACTGAATAAGATTGAAGATCTGGACTGGATACGGATTCTTTATTGTTATCCGGAGGAGATTGACGATAATCTGATTGCATCCATCAAAAGAAATGACAAGGTCTGTCATTACCTGGATATGCCGATACAGCATGCAAACGATACGATTTTAAAACGTATGGGACGAAAAACCAGCAAAGCGGATCTGGAGAACATCATACGAAAACTCCGCGAGGAAATCCCGGACATTGCATTGCGAACCACTTTGATCTGCGGCTTTCCGGGAGAGACAAAAGAGCAGCATGAGGAAGTGATGCGTTTTATCAACGAGATGGAATTCGACCGTCTGGGAGCATTTGCTTATTCACCGGAAGAAAATACACCGGCTGCGGAATTTGAGAATCAGGTTGAAGAGAACATCAAAGAAGAGTGGCAGGCAGAAGTCATGGAATTGCAGGAAGAGATCATCATGGATCTGAACGAAGAGATGATTGGAAATGAACTTGAATGCATGATAGAAGGTCAGGTTTCGGGTGAGAACACCTACGTGGGACGGACTTACAGGGATGCCCCAGGGGTTGACGGATATATTTTCGTGGAGACACAGGAGACACTGATGAGCGGTGATTTTGTCAAAGTCAAGGTTACCGGAGCATATGAGTATGACTTGATAGGAGAGATAATATGAATTTACCAAACAAATTAACAATATTTCGTGTAATTTTAATTCCGTTTTTTGTATTTTTCTTGCTGGCACCGTTTTTCCCGGAATACGGAAATTATATTGCGGTTGCAATCTTTATTATCGCGAGTCTGACAGATTTGGCAGACGGTAAAATCGCAAGAAAGTATAATCTGGTTACCAATTTCGGAAAATTCATGGACCCGCTGGCAGATAAGCTGTTGGTATGTTCGGCAATGATCTGTCTTGTGGAGACAAAGCAGTTAGCGGCGTGGATCGTCATTGTGATCATTGCAAGAGAATTTATTATCAGCGGTTTCCGTCTTGTGGCATCGGATAACGGTGTGGTTATTGCGGCAAGCTACTGGGGCAAGTTCAAGACAACCTTCCAGATGTTGATGATCATTGCATTGATCTTGAATTTTGACAATAAGTACTTCCAGATTTTCTCAACGGTACTTGTGTACGTTGCGTTGGCACTGACCATCATCTCGTTGCTTGATTATATCGTAAA
Organism: uncultured Lachnospiraceae bacterium; assembly: GCA_934351705.1. GTDB lineage: Bacteria > Bacillota > Clostridia > Lachnospirales > Lachnospiraceae > Maccoyibacter. Next base: position 1,772 of record CAKRJK010000106.1, on the reverse strand, counting down.
GAATAAGGATGTATTAAAAGAGCAGAAATAATGAAAACGGATAATATTGAAGAACGTATCGTAACAAAATTAATTGATAAAAAGATAACAATCACAACCGCAGAATCGTGTACCGGCGGATTGATCGGTGCCACGTTGGTGAATGTATCTGGTGTTTCGCAGGTTTATAAGGAGGGATACATCACCTATTCCGACGAGGCAAAGACAAAATTGCTGGGAGTTCCGGCAAGCCTCATTCAGACTTACGGAGTGGTGAGCGAGGAGACGGCGGCAGCAATGGCGGACGGTGCGGCAAAAGCGGCGGGAACGATGGCGGCACTTTCTGCGACAGGCGTGGCAGGACCGGACGGAGGCAGCAAAGAACATCCGGTGGGAGAGGTCTACATCGGCTGCTACTATCTCGGACACATAAAGGTGGTTCGCTTTTTGGGAAAGGGAGACCGCATGGAGATTCGCACGCAGGCAGTCACGCGGGCGTTGGAATTGTTAGAAGAGGTTATGACACAGGAGGAAATGATATGAGAATCATTGCGGGAACGGCGAGAAGTCTGCCGCTCAAAGCACCGGAGGGCTTAGATGTCCGTCCGACGACAGACCGTATCAAAGAAACATTATTTAATGTCATACAGAATGAAGTTCCGGGAAGCCGGTTTCTGGATTTGTTTGCGGGAAGCGGCGGAATCGGACTGGAGGCGATCAGCCGGGGAGCAGCATCGGCAGTCTTTGTGGAGCAAAGCAAAAAGGCGGTGGCGTGTATTGAAGATAACATTGCGTTTACCAAATTCACAGAGCAGAGCCGCCTGATCAAGACGGATGTCTTATCCGCATTGAGAACTCTGGAGGGAAGAGAACATTTTGATGTGGTGTTTATGGATCCGCCGTATGACAGTCTTTTAGAAAAAGAGGTGCTGACCTATCTTGCAAAGTCCGAATTAATAGATGAGGACAGCCTGATCATTGTGGAGGCATCCGATAAGACAGATTTTTCTTATCTTGACGAGTTGGGGTACTCGACAGACAAGATAAAAAAATATAAAACAAATATGCATCTGTTTTTACACAGAAGAGGACAAGGGGAATAACAAAAATGAAGAGAGCAATTTATCCGGGCAGCTTTGATCCGGTTACGAACGGTCATGTGGACATGATCCTGCGTTCGGCGAAAATCGTGGACGAGTTAATTGTGGGAGTATTGAACAATAGTGCAAAAAAGTCATTGTTTTCAGTCGAAGAACGTGTTAGTATGTTATCAGAGTTGACAAAGGATCTGCCAAATGTCAAGGTTACGTCTTTTGACGGACTTTTGGTCGATTATATGCGTGAAATTGACGCGACGATCGTAATCCGTGGTCTGAGGGCAGTAACGGATTTTGAGTATGAATTGCAGATAGCACAGACGAATCATATCGAGAATACCGAGATAGAAACCGTCTTTTTGACAACCAGTTTAGAGTATTCATATCTGAGCTCTACCATTGTGAAAGAGTTTGCATCCTACGGAGGCGACATCACTAAGTTTGTACCGACACAATTTGTAGACCGGATTTATCAAAAATACAATATTAAGAAATAAGGGGTGAACCATGAGTAGTAAGATAGAACAGATTATTGATGAAATTGAAGATTACATTGATGGCTGTAAACCGCATAATTTTTCCAGTTCCAAAATTGTTGTGAACAGAGATGAGATTGATGAGCTGATCACGGAACTGCGCATGAAGACACCGGAAGAGATTAAGCGTTATCAGAAGATTATCAGCAATAAGGAGGCG
>CAKRJK010000105.1 GCA_934351705.1 uncultured Lachnospiraceae bacterium | reverse complement strand
TTCTGCACCTGCATCTTCAAAATATCCGGCATAGTAAGACAATGCGTCAGCCCTGTCTTCCACGGGAATATCTTTGAGCAGGAATTCTAATCGTTCCATAAATTCTCTTCGATTCATTTCTTATACCTCTCCTGCAAATAGTTTGTTGATTTCTTGTGAATAATCTATCCACTCTTTTTTGTAAAAGTCCAGTTGAGTTTTACCACTCTCTGTAATCTGATAATATCTCCGGTTCCGTCCCTGACATTCGATATCGTGTACATCAAGAAATTGTTCCTTTTTCAATCGCCTGAGTACGGGATATAGGGTAGACTCCGAGACATCAATAGCACTGCGGACATCCTGTGTGATCTTGTATCCGTATGTACCGTGTTCGTCTTTTGACACGACTGCTAAGACAACAGCATCCAAGAGAGCGGCACCTGTGTTAAATACCATATCCATTTCTCCTTGCTATTTTATGTATTATACTATATACCATATAATATTGTTTGTCAAGTAAGGGCGGAAATAGGGTGGAAATGGGGTGGGGATTTGTAGGTGGTTCAAGCATTTTAGCAATTCTAAATGAATGAGAAAACAAATAAGGGCGAACCATCCTTTTTCAAAACTCGCAGGCTCAAACATTGAAAAAGGATGGTTTTATTTGTTTTCACATTCATAAGAATTGCACAAATGCTTTCAAGCCCCTACAAATCCCTGCCCCATTTCCTAAGGTTATGGCGGCTTCGCGGTGGGAGTGGGAGTGAATATTAGACATGTTACAACTACCAATACACCCAACGCCGAACCGCCAGTGTGGTATGTTCTTACAGGAACGGCGCCTTGTTCCCAACGATTTTGAGAGGATTTGTTAGTACTGCTAAAATTCTCGAACATCGTTGGGAACAAGGTGCCGTTCCTGTAAGGCCCTGCCAACACCCCTTACGACAAACGATAATCTCCGAAAGTCCATTGTTTTACGGCGTCAATCTTTAATAAGACAGGCAGCAGCACAACACAGATCACAATGCCGGTCACACCCTGTAAAATATTAAACGGGATTCCGGTGGCACTTGCAACAATTGCTCCTGTCAATGCACTTGCCTGAAAACTTCCGCTTGCGGATGCGGCAAGGAAAATTTCATATAGGAAATATCCGAGTACCATGACAGCTTCGCTCGGAATGCCGCTTAACACAATGCCTGCATACGGAGAAGAACTGCGGTGAGAAAGTTTCTGAAATTTTCGGAACAGAAAGCCGCTGAGCAGGGCGGTTAAAAATTTAATGATAAAAGTTGCCGGAGCCCATGAAAGATAACCCGAAAAAATATCGGCAAACATAGAGCCTGTTCCGGCGGCGATTGCTCCGGTAAGCGGTCCTAAAATAATACCCGATAAAAGAACAAAAGCATCTCCGAGGTGAATGTAGCCCAGAGTCGGAGTCGGAATCTTGATGATCATGGTTGCAATACAGGTCAAAGCTGCGAATAAAGCAGTGACAACTAATTTTTTTGTGTCCTTCATAGTCATACCTCTTTCTTAATTTTTCCCCATTATAAAAAGAAAATGGCTCTTACAAAATAGCCAGTTTTGAAAAAAACATACAAGCCAGTAAAAGAAAATATTGCAAACAGACAAAAGGTAGATTAAACTAACATCAGAAAACAATCAAAATGATACAAGAATAAAATATACAAGGGGATAAAAAATGAAGAGAAACAAAAGAATTATTATCAGCATTCTGGTGTTTGTGATCGTGGCTGCCGGTATCGGCACAGCGTTGTTCTGTGTTGAAAACAGAGAGAAAAAAAGCGAAAACAAGACACAGACAGAAGCAAAAAAAAGCGAAAAACCAAAGAAAGAAAAAGTAGAAGAGACAAAGGAAGAACCCATTGCAGAGATACCGCAGGATCAAAGTACAAGCGTGATCTTTACGGGAGATGTCCTTTTGAGCAACTACGTGTTACAAAATTATGAAAAATCGGGAGTACAGGGGATTCTCGGAGAAACTCTGTTAAACGAACTGCAACAGGCGGACATTACGGTGATCAATGAGGAGTTCCCGTTTGGAACAACCGGAACACCGGCGGAGGACAAACAATTTACGTTCCGCGTGAATCCTTCCTATGTAGATATTTTCAAACAGATGGGAGTCGATGCGGTGACGCTTGCAAATAATCATATCTTAGATTACGGCGAGGAACCGTTGTCAGAGACAATGAAAACATTGGACGAAGCAGAAATTTTGTATGCCGGAGCAGGAGACAGTATCGGGCGGGCAAAGGCACTTCAAGTGATTGAAGTAAACGGAAAACGCTACGGAATGTTAGCGGCATCCAGAGTGATTCCGGTTGCGTCATGGAATGTGCAAAATCATGCACCGGGTGTCTTTTGTACCTATGATCCGACGTTGCTTTTAGAGGAAATCAAGGCAGCAAGGAGTCAGTGTGATTATCTGGCAGTCTATGTACACTGGGGAATAGAGAGAAATGCCAACCCTGAGGATTACCAGAAAAATATGGCAAGGCAGTATATTGATGCAGGAGCGGATGCGGTGATCGGTTCCCATCCACATGTACTTCAGGGAATCGAGTATTACAACGGAAAGCCGATTTTTTACAGTTTGGGAAACTTTATATTTAATCAGAGCATAGAGCGTACGATGGCGGTCAAATTTGAAATCTCCGCACAGGGCGAGGTGCAGATCAGGATTTTACCGGCGGCGGCAGAAAATGCCCGCACAGCACAGGAAGAAGGAAGTGAGGCACAGGCAACTTACCGTTATATTGAAAGCATTTCAAACGGAATTGCGATAGATGACAACGGATTGTTGTCAAATTGTGAATAAATAAAATTGATTTGGAAAGTATATACAGAAAAATTGTAGAAGAATGGAAGATACTGTGATATAATAAGACATAATAGTATTCAGATTTGAGGGAAGAGGTAGATTTTTATGCAGCAATTTGTAGTCGGTTTACAAATAGCAGGTTTAGTAGTTGCTGCAATAGCAATAGTCATATTGATGAAAGAAGAAGTGACAAGGGAGAACAGGTTACTGCTCTGTTACATGATGGCACTTCTGTGGTTTAATATCGGTTATTTGTTTGAGGTGACGGCGGCAACTTTAGAGACTGCTCTTTTTGCGTCGCGTATACAGAGGATAGGCGGCTGTTATCTTTTATGGATTTATATGCTGTTTTTGAATCGGTATTGTGATGCCAGACTGCCCAAACCTTTTATCTGGATATTGGGAATTTTAGATAATGCAATCGTAGTGGGAATTGCGACAAGCGGTTCACACAATCTGTATTATACATATGCACAGCTGGTAACAAGGTCAGGCTGCTCTAAGCTGATATTAAAGTACGGACCGGTATTCTGGCTGTATGAGATCATATCCATTACGATACCGTATGTCGTGGTATTCGGAATTTTCATGTATGGAATCAAAAAATCCAAGAGCAAAAAACATCGTCAGACATTGACGGTGATTGCCCTGCTGTCTTGCATTCCGGCGGTTATGATGATTGTAGAGCGGTGGAATCTTATAGAGCTTCCTTTCTACCCGGTGCCGGTAACTTTGTGTATCTTAATTTCACTGTTGATTATTTTTATGTGGCATAATACGGGATTTGATATGTATCGAAGCGCGTCTAGGGACATTTTTGAAATTATGGATGACGGTGTCGTATTTTTCGATTCCTACAAGAGGATTGTCAGCTACAACGAAGCGGCATTGCAGACATTCCCGGAGCTTGCGGGAGGAGAGTTGGATACCTTAGAGGAAATTGAAGATTTCCCGGAGGATTTACTGAATGTATCGGGCAAGAGTGAGTTCGCATTCCGTGACCACTTTTATGAGAGTCATCTTAAGGAACTGAAGGATAACGAGGGAACGGTACGCGGATATGCCATGTTGATTTTTGATGTGACAGACACATACGAACTCATCGGCGAGATTATGGAGATGCGGGAAGAAGCGGAACAGGCGAGCCGTGCCAAGAGTGAATTCCTCGCAAATATGTCGCATGAGATTCGTACACCGATGAATGCTATTATCGGTATGAGCGAGCTGATTATCGAGGAGAGCCGCGGCAGAAAGATGTATGATTTTGCATGTGACATCAAGACGGCATCCTTGAATCTGTTAGGAATTATCAATGATATTTTGGATTTGTCAAAGGTAGAGTCGGGCAAGCTGGAGTTGGTGGAGGACGGATATTATCTGCAAGTGCTGATTGAAGAAGTCACCAACATGATCAAGATTGTAGCGGCGGAACACGGAATCCGGCTTATGTGGGAAGTGGACGGAACCATTCCGCACAAGCTATACGGCGATGTGGGAAGAATCCGGCAGATATTAATTAATATATTGAACAATGCGGTAAAATTCACAAGAGACGGATATGTCAAACTGAGTGTATCCCAGCAGGAAAATGACGGCGAGCAGTTGTGGTTGATTTTCCGTGTTGAGGACACCGGAATCGGAATCAAGGAAGAAGATTTGATCAAGATTTTTGAGGAATTCCAACAGGTGGATACGAAGAAGAACCGGAAGGTTGAGGGAACAGGACTGGGACTTACGATTTCCAAGCGGCTTGTCAAGTTGATGAAGGGAACCATCTTAGTCGACAGCGTCTACGGAAAAGGAACGGTATTTACAATTAAGATACCGCAGAAAATCGAAGATATCAGAAGTATTACGGAGATTCCGATCAGCACAAAAGATATTGTGGGCAAACAGGAATTGATGTTTACCGCACCGGAGTGCAGAGTGTTGGTTGTGGATGATAATCTTGTGAACTTAAAGGTGGCTCACAAGATGTTGACGGAATATGAGTTCCAGATAGATGAGGCAAAGAACGGAAACGAAGCGATCGCGCTGGTCAAAGAGCGTGAGTATGAATTGATTTTCATGGATCACATGATGCCGGAGATGGACGGAATCATCACGACAAAGACGATACGAAGCGAGTGTGGCAGAAACGGCAAACACCCTGTGATCATCGCGTTGACGGCGAATGCCTTAAACGGTGCAAAAGAGATATTCCTAAGCAATGGTTTTCAGGATTTTCTTGCAAAACCGATTTCCAAAACAGAGCTGCACGGCAAGCTGAGCAAGTGGATTCCGGCGGCATACAAGAATTATACCGACAAAGAGGTAGAACCGGATCTTATCACAGAGGATGAGCTGGCAAGCATATACATGACAGATGTGAATGTATACAAGGCAACCGAGCGGAAAAAAGGCACACTCAACGATTATCTGGATTTACTCGAATTGTTCCTGATGGACGGAACAGCCAAATTAAAGTTAATCCGCAAGCTGGCAGATGAAAAAGATTATCTGAATTATGACATTGAGACACACGGGTTAAAGAGTGCGGCTGCAAACATCGGTGCAGAGAAGCTTTCGGAGGAGGCAAAGCTGCATGAATTTGCCGCGAGAGAGGGAAGATATGAGTTTGTCCATGAGAATGTAGAACAGCTTTTGAACGATTATGCAGCGATATTAGGCGAAATCCGAAGAGTTTTGATCAAGAAAGGGCGGTTGAAGGCAAAAGATTTGACCAGAGCAAGAAAGATTGATACAAGGACACTTGTTGAAAAAATGCGATTTGCCTTGATTGATTTGGAGAATTTTAATCCGAAATCGTCAATGGAAACGATAGAAGATATTCTGGAATGTGAGTTATCTCCGGAGATAGAAGAAAAATTAGAAGAAATCAAATCTCATCTAAAACTCTATGAAGATGACGAGGCAGAAGAGAAGTTGCAAAAACTTTTGGAAGAATCTAGTAATTGGTAGTTTGGAGGACTTGAAAAATGGAAAAAATGCGTATATTGGTAGTAGATGATAATACCGTAAATTTAGCAACGATTGAACAGGAGTTAAAAGATAAATATGAGATCGTTCCGATGTTGTCGGGAAGAAGAG
>CAKRJK010000104.1 GCA_934351705.1 uncultured Lachnospiraceae bacterium | reverse complement strand
GGTTTTGCAAGAACAAGAAGAGAAGCAAGACAGATCGTAGATCACAAGCATGTATTGGTAAACGGCAAGACAGTAAACATTCCGTCTTACTTAATCAAAGCCGGAGATACAATCGAAATCAAAGAAAAATGCAAAGGAATGCAGAGATACAAAGATATCGTAGAAGTTACAGGCGGCAGATTAGTTCCAGAATGGTTAGATTCCAATATCGAAACCTTAACAGGAACAGTAAAAGAATTACCATCCAGAGATGTAATTGACGTACCTGTAGACGAGATGCTCATTGTCGAGTTATATTCTAAATAATATGTAACGCAATGATACCCAAAAAGGAGGGACTTTGTAGTGTTTGAGTTCGAAAGACCAACAATTGATATCGCTGAAATTTCAGAAGATAAAAAGTACGGCAAATTTGTCGTAGAACCTTTGGAGAGAGGTTACGGTACAACACTTGGAAACTCTTTAAGAAGAATTATGCTTTCTTCTTTACCGGGAGCTGCTGTAAGTCAGGTTAAGATTGACGGCGTGTTGCATGAATTTTCTTCCATTCCGGGAGTAAAAGAAGATGTAACAGAGATTATCATGAACATCAAAAACCTGGCAATCAGAAATACCAGCTCATCCAACGAGGCGAAAGTTGCTTACATTGAATTTGAAGGCGAAGGCATCGTAACAGCAGCAGATATCCACAAGGATGATGATATTGAGATTCTCAATCCTGATTTAGTGATTGCACATTTAAATGGCGGTCCTGACTGCAAATTGTACATGGAATTAACCATTACAAAGGGCAGAGGATATGTAAGTGCTGACAAGAATAAAAACGAAGATGTACCAATCGGAGTCATTGCAATTGATTCGATTTACACACCGGTAGAACGTGTGAATTTAGCAGTTGAGAATACTCGTGTAGGTCAGATTACAGATTATGATAAACTGACATTAGATGTGTTTACAAACGGAACTTTAGAGCCGGATGAGGCAGTCAGCCTTGCCGCAAAAGTTTTAAGTGAGCATTTGAATTTATTCATCGACCTTTCTGAAAATGCCAAGACTGCAGAGGTTATGGTTGAGAAGGAAGACGATGAGAAGGGCAAAGTATTAGAGATGAACATTGACGAGTTAGAGTTGTCTGTTCGTTCCTACAACTGCCTGAAGAGAGCCGGAATCAATACGGTGGAAGAGTTGACTAACAGAACACCGGAAGATATGATGAAAGTTCGTAACTTAGGACGCAAGTCTTTAGAAGAAGTTTTAGCAAAATTAAAAGAATTAGGATTACAGCTCAACCAGGGCGAAGAGTAAACCTATTCAAAACTCAGATAGCCGTACCGGTAAGACCAAAGAGCACGGGGCGGTTTACTCATGAGTGGCACAATATAAGATGACATTCGGTAAGTAAGACCAAAGAGCGTGGCCGGATGTTCCACAAATGGAGGATACGAAAATGGCAAAATATCGTAAATTAGGCAGAACATCTGATCAGAGAAAAGCTTTAATCAGAAACCAGGTAACAGCATTGTTATACAATGGAAAAATCGTTACTACTGAGGCAAAAGCAAAAGAAGTTCGCAAAGTTGCAGAGGGATTAATCGCTTTAGCAGTAAAAGAGAAAGACAATTATGAAGAAGTTACTGTAACAGCAAAAGTTCCACGCAAAGACAAAGATGGCAAGAGAGTAAAAGAAGTTGTAGACGGAAAGAAAGTAACCGTATACGATGAGGTAGAGAAGACAATTAAGAAAGATATGCCTTCCCGTTTACATGCCAGAAGAAAAATGTTAAAGGTTCTTTATCCTGTAAAAGAAGTTCCGGCTGAAGGAGCAAAGAGAAAAGCAGGTACAAAGAATGTTGATTTATGTGAGAAATTATTCACAGAGATCGCACCGAAATATGCAGATCGTAACGGTGGTTATACAAGAATCATCAAGATTGGTCAGCGTAAAGGTGATGGCGCTTTAGAGGTTGTACTTGAGTTAGTATAATCGGTTTTGAAATTCGACGGGAGACGCCCACGGGTTACGCGGGATACAGTCTTCGGTTGGAGACAGAGCACGAACTTTTTAGTGACATTAAAATGGACGTTTGCATAAACGTGAGCAAACAGCCGTATCAGAAACCCGACACTTCGTGTCTTGGGAATCTGGTACGGCTGTTTTGTTTATGCAAACTAAAAATGGAAGTTCTCGTCTGGCTTAGTTGGCGGATTGAGGAAGGGTGAAGATAAATTCACTGCCTACGCCCTCGGTGCTGATGACGTTGATATGTTCGCCGTGTGCCTGAATGATTTCTTTTACGATGGCAAGACCGAGACCGGTGCCGCTGGTGTCTTTGCCGCGGGAGCTGTCTGTTTTATAGAAACGTTCCCAGATTTTTGGGAGGGAATCGTTTGGGATTCCGATACCGAAATCTTTGATGGAAAAATATACTTTTCCGTTGCGGATGGTGGTATCTATGATGATTTCGGAGTCGGGATTGGAAAATTTAATCGCATTATCAATGAGGTTGTAAAGTACCTGCTGGATTCGTCCGACATCGGCGTGAATGCATAAAGGGATGTCCTCAAAAGGCAGCACGACAGAGAGGTGCTTTTTGGAAAGACTGCCCTCAAAGGTTTCCAATGTCTGATGGATCATGCAATGCAGATCAAAATCTGTGGTATCTAAAACAAAATTCTTGGATTCATATTTGTTCAGTTCCAAAAGTCCCTCGGTCAGTTTTGTAAGACGCTCGGTTTCAAAGAGAATGATATTTAAATATTTTTCCTGCATTTCCACCGGAATCGTACCGTCCAGCATGGCATCCACATAACCGCGGATCGAGGTGAGCGGTGAACGGAAATCATGTGAGACATTGGAAATAAAAGTACGCTGTTTACTCTCGATGGTGTTGAGTTTGTCTGCCATATAATTCAAAGAGGCGGCAATGTATTTCATCTCGATATTGTCTTCAAAGGACGGAATCGGTGTCTCGTAATTGCCGTTTGCGTATTCCTTTGCAGCCTCGGAAAGATTCTGTAAAGGACGCTGAATCTGAAATACGACAATAATAAGTAAGACAACATATAGGAGAATAAAAACGGTTAAAAATAGATTGATCATTTGTTTACCTCAAATTTGTAACCGATTCCCCACACGGTTGCAATTTTCCATGAGGAATGGTCTTTAATCTTGGCACGAAGACGTTTTACATGGACGTCGACGGTGCGAGTATCTCCGATATATTCGTAGCCCCAGATATGGTCTAAAAGCTGTTCTCTGGTAAATACCTGATTTGGCGAGGAAGCCAGAAAATACAGCAGTTCCAATTCCTTTGGTGGCATTTCCAAAGGTTCGTTATGATAAAGTACAGAATAATTTGAGAGGTTGATAACCAGATCCTCGTAAGAGACACACTTTAAGTTTGCCGGTGACTCTGACGGAGCCGGTGCAGGCTGATAACGACGCAGCACAGCTTTTACCCTTGCGACCAGTTCTTTGGTGTCAAAGGGTTTGAGCAGATAGTCATCCGCACCCAATTCCAGACCGAGGACTTTATCAAACACCTCGCCTTTTGCAGAAAGCATAATGATCGGTGTATTTGCCTTTGCGCGAATCTCGCGGCAGACCTGATAACCGTCAATTCCCGGCAGCATCAGATCCAAAAGAATCAGATTCGGTTCATAGGAGTCGTAGACTTCCAATGCCATCTCACCGTCATGTACAATTCTTGTGTCAAAGCACTCTTTGGTAAGATAAAGGGAAATAAGCTCGGCAATATTCACATCGTCATCTACAATCAATATTTTTTGCTTATTCATAAACTGTTCCTTTCTCGGCTAACGGAATTCGGCAATGGTAACGCCGGCGTCACCCTCTCCAAACTCTGCTAAATGATAATTTTTCACATATTTTGTACGCTTTAAGTAGCCGTGTACGGCGTTGCGTAACGCACCGGTTCCTTTGCCGTGCACAATACGCACGGACGGAAGGTGAGCTAAATAAGCGTCATCTAAATATTTGTCTAAGACGGCAAGAGCCTCGTCCACTGTTTTTCCGATCAGATTGATCTCGGTGGAAATGCTGGCGGTCTTGCTCATTTTTATTTTTCCGGCACTTGTCTTTTGGAATTTCTTTTCATTGGTGTTGGTATCGTCCGGCAATAGAATCAAATCCTTGATGTTGACCTGTGAGCGGAGGATTCCCATCTGTACAAATAAGTTGCCCTTTGCGTCCGGTAATGAGTGAACCGTACCCTTGAGGTTCATGCTTAAAACCTTGACAGAGTCACCGATGCGGAGTTTTTTCGGTACATTTGTATTTTGGGAAGTTTTTGGCTTCATGGACATATTTTTCTCAACCGCATTCATCTTATCGCGAAGTTTGGCACGCTCTTTTTCCATTGCTTTCGCATCGCCGTTGATATTTCCGTATTTGTTAAAGTTGCGGATGGAAGTATCGGCAATTTCTTTCGCCTCACGCAAAATCTTGTGAGCCTCCTCATTGGCTTCACGTAAAATCTTTTCGCGGTTGTTATCCAGACGCTCCTGTTTTTCTTCCAGTTTTTTCTTGAGTGTTGCAATTTCTTCTTTGTAAGAGGCAATCTCAAGCTGCTCTTTTTCAATCGTGATGCGGCTTGTCTCCAGACTGGCGAGCAAGTCCTCAAAATTTTCCTGATTTTCAGAGAGACGTGATTTTGCGTCCTCGATCAGAGAGGCGTCTAAACCGAGTTTTCCGGAAATGGCAAATGCATTACTTTTTCCCGGGATTCCGATTAAAAGACGATAGGTCGGGCTTAAAGTTGCCACGTCAAATTCACAGCAGGCATTTTCAACACCCTCGGTGGAGAGTGCAAAGACCTTGATTTCACTGTAATGTGTGGTTGCCATTGTACGGATTCCACGCTCATGCAAACAGGATAAAATGGAAATGGCAAGTGCCGCACCTTCTGTCGGATCGGTTCCGGCACACAACTCATCAAACAGGACAAGGGAATCTGGAGTTACATTTTCTAAAATGGAGACAATGTTTGTCATATGAGAAGAAAATGTACTTAAATTCTGCTCAATACTCTGTTCGTCGCCGATGTCCGCAAAAATTTCCGTGAAAATGGCAAGTTCGCTGCGGTCATTGGCAGGAATGTGAAGTCCCGCCTGTCCCATCAGAGAAAAGAGACCGACTGTTTTTAAGGAAACGGTTTTACCGCCCGTATTCGGTCCGGTCACGATCAGCAGATCGAAAGCATCGCCGAGACGAATGTCAATCGGAACCACTTTCTTTTTGTCTAAAAGCGGATGGCGGCCTTTTTTGATGTCAATGTATCCTCTGGTGTTAAAAAGCGGTGCGACACCGTTCATATCTTTTGCCAGAAGCGCCTTTGCAAAGATAAAATCAAGCTGAACCAGAATGCGGTAATCCTCGGAAATATACGGAATATACTCGGAGGTTAAATTGCTAAGATTAGCCAGGATTGCTTCAATCTCTTCCTGTTCCTTTAAGGAAAGCTCCTTTAACTCATTGTTCAAGTTGACAATGGCAAGCGGTTCGATAAATACCGTAGAACCGGTAGAAGACTGGTCATGAACCATACCGGACACCTGGTTTTTGGAATCTGCTTTTACAGGAAGGCAGTAGCGACCGTTTCGCATGGTGATGACGTTATCCTGCAGATAACCGTTTGCGGAGGCGGAGTTTAACAGGCTGTTCATCTGTGTGTGAATCTTATCCTGCATACTACGCATATTGCGGCGGATCGATTTTAAATTGCTGCTTGCATCATCGCTAATCTCATCTGCCGAGATAATACAGCGGCGGATTTCGTCTAAAAGCGGTGTCAAAGGTTCAATTCCGTCAAAAAAGGAATCTAAAGAGTCTGATACGGCATCGTCCCTCTCCGTTCTGGAAAAAGCCTTTGCCCGTTTTGCAACCTCCAGAAGTGAGGCAATCTGCAACA
>CAKRJK010000103.1 GCA_934351705.1 uncultured Lachnospiraceae bacterium | reverse complement strand
TTGTAACCAAAGATCATATCTATCGGGAGAATGCCAACAAGGTCAGCATTTGTTTTGAGATTCCGCATGAGAGCGGTTCGCTTTATCAGATCCTTTCACATTTTATCTTTAACGGAGTGAATATGACCAAGATCGAATCACGTCCGATACAGGGAAAGAACTGGGAATACCGATTCTTTGTGGATTTTGAAGGCAACCTAAAAGACGGTGCGGTGCAGAACGCATTAAGCGGAGTAAAAGAAGAGACGAGCAAATTAAAAATCTTAGGTAATTATTAAAAGCAGGTGGAGAAAATGAGAAGTACAAAGGAATTGATCCTATATAAAGAACAATCGGAATTGTTTGTGCAGATGACAGCAATCATAGAGGAAGTAGCGGCAAAGGAATACCGTTTGTCAGAGACGGACGCGTGCCAGTTAAAAGAACACTTTTATGAGTGCTTTCACCGATTGATGGGGATTGCCGCAAGTCACGGTTTTCAGGGAAATCTGTGGCATAATTATCTGGCATATCTGATCGCAAACAACGAGAATGCATACAGTAAAGCCTGTGAGATACGCGGTGAGACCGAGGGAAGTATCAATGAGATTGCAATGCATGATTTTGCAATCTTAAAAGAACTGTTTGCATTTGATCTTTCGGCATTGGGAAAATTATTAGATATTGAATGTATGGATGCCCTTTTGGCATACCGGAGAGTGGAGGAAGCAGGGAAAGTCTATAATGCCAGAATCCGCGACCGTATCTGCGAGCTGGGAATCCATTTGGAGGAGGCAGAGGACGTTGCGGAATTTAAGCGTCGTGTGACCGAGTTTTACCGTGATTTCGGTGTCGGAAAACTGGGACTTCACAAGGCATTCCGCGTGCGTCATACCGAAAACGGAGCAGAGATTGAACCGATTACCAACATCGCACATGTCACGCTGGATGATCTGGTCGGATATGAGATTCCAAAACAAAAACTAATCGAGAATACCGAGGCATTTGTAAAAGGAAAAGAGGCGAATAACTGTCTTCTTTTCGGAGATGCGGGAACGGGAAAGAGTTCCAGTATCAAGGCAATCATCAACAAATATTACGATGACGGACTGCGTATGATAGAGATTTATAAGCATCAGTTCGGGGATTTGCAGGACGTCATAGCACAGATCAAGAACAGAAATTACAAATTCATTATCTATATGGATGATTTATCCTTTGAAGAATTTGAGATTGAGTATAAATACTTAAAGGCAGTTATTGAGGGCGGTCTGGAGAAAAAACCAAAAAATATTTTAATCTACGCAACCTCAAACCGCAGACATCTGATTCGGGAAAATTTCAGCGACAAAGAAGAAATCCGTCAGGATATGCACACCTCGGATACCGTACAGGAGAAATTGTCACTGGTGTACCGTTTCGGCGTGTCGATTTATTTCGGAGCACCGACCAAAAAAGAATTTCAGGAGATTGTGAAAGTCTTGGCAAAGAAAAACAATATCAGAATGTCGGAGGAAACGCTTCTGGCGGAGGCAAACAAGTGGGAGTTAAGCCACGGAGGATTGTCGGGAAGAACCGCACAGCAGTTTATCGATTATCTGTCAGGCACGAAGGAAAACTAATTCAAAGAGAGGATTTTGCATGAATATCACAACATTTGCGGCAGTCTATGTCGGTTCGTATGAGGTAAGTTTAAAGATTTTAGAGATTTCAGCAAAAAACGGAATACGGGAGATTGACCACATCCGAAGAAGGGTGGCATTGGGAAGAGAAATCTACAAAGAAGGCAGAGTCAGGATTGAGACGATGGATGAGTTGTGCGAAGTTTTGGGAGAGTTCACACAGATCATGAAAGGCTATCGGGTAGACGCATATCGTGCCTACGCCGGAGCAATGGCAAAGAAAGCAAAAAATCTGCCGTTTCTGGGAGAACAGATCCGCATGAAGACGGGATTGGAGTTAGAGATACTCAGCAATTCCGAAAAGCGTTTTATCAGTTATCAGTCGGTGGCGGCAAGGGCTGAGTTTGACGAGATGGCAAAGCAGGGAGCGGCGGTTGTCGATGTCGGCGGAGAGAGCGTCCAGATCACATTATTTCTGGAGGGAAATCTGGTCACGACACAGCATCTGGTCTTTGGACCGGTACGTCTTCAGGAACAGCTTTTGGGAGTCCGCAAGCTGTCGGCACATCCCGAGGTACAGTTAGAGGAGATGGTAAACAAGGAGCTGGAAGTCTTTAAGGCAATGTACATGAAAAAGAGCAGTGTCAGACATCTGGTTTTGATGGGAGATTATTCATTTGAACTGATGAAAAAGATCAAAAAGAAACAGAGTGATTCCATCGCACAGACAGAGCGGTTTGTAAAATATTTAAAGAGCCTTGAGGGGCAGAGCGTAGAGGATATTGCAGAGGAACTGGATCTGCCAAGAGCAACCGATCCGCTTATGATCCCGTCGATCGTGACCTACCGGTGTATGGCACAGCAGTTAGGAGCAACGCAGGTATGGGTTCCGGGAGGCAATATCGGTGACGGAATTGCATATCAGTATGCAAAAGAGAATAAACTCATAAGACAGGTACATGATTTTGACGAGGATATTTTATCGGCAGCAACGCATCTTTCCAAGCGTTATCGCAGTTATTCTCCTCACATAGATGCACTTTGCAGTATGTCGACGCAGATTTTTGATGCGATCAAAAAAGTGCACGGACTGGGTGCAAGAGACAGATTGTTGTTGCAGGTAGCGGCAATCTTACATGACTGCGGAAAATTTGTCAGTCTCGCAAACGGGCCGGAATGTGCATATGACATTATCATGGCATCGGAAATCATAGGACTTTCCCATTTAGAGAGAGAAATCGTGGCAAGGACAGTACTTTACAATACAAATCCGTTGGAACCGTATGCAAACGTTGCAAATAAGATGGATATTCAAAGTTACATGACGGCGGCAAAACTGGCAGCCATACTCAGGGTGTCCAATGCACTGGACAGAAGCCACAAACAAAAATTCAAAAAAATCAGAGTATCCCTAAAAGAGAAGAGACTCTTGATCACGGTAGAAACAGACGGAGATATTATTTTGGAAAAAGGACTGTTGGAAAAGAAATCCGACAGCTTTGAATCTATTTTTGGAATCACACCGGTACTTCGGGAAAAACGAAGCTACTAAAGAAGGAGGCAGTATGGAACAAAAAGATTTTTTGAATCCTCAGTATTACGAAAACAGAGAGTTGAGCTGGTTAAAGTTCAACAACCGGGTGTTGAATGAGGCGAGAGATAAAAGCATTCCGCTTTTGGAGCGTTTGAAATTTTTAAGTATCACCTCCTCCAATCTGGATGAGTTTTTTATGGTGCGCGTAGCATCGTTAAAAGACATGGTTCATGCAAATTACAAAAAGCCGGATATTGCAGGCTTAAAGGCGACGGAGCAGTTAGAAAAGATCAATGCGGCAACGCGTGAACTGGTAGAATTGCAGTATTCCACCTACAACCGTTCCCTCAAACCGATGCTCGAGGCACAGGGAATCCGCATTCTGGACGCATACGAGGACTTAAACGAGGACCAGAGCCGCTTTGTGGACAAATATTTTGAGGAAAATGTCTATCCGGTTCTGACACCGATGGCGGTGGACGCATCAAGACCGTTCCCGCTTATCCGTAACAAGACATTAAATATCGCAACATTTCTGGTAAAAAAAGGAGTCCGGAAATCCGCAGAGAATTATGAGTTTGCGACTGTTCAGGTGCCGAGCGTACTGCCGAGGATCATTCCGGTTCCGGACGGAGAGAACAGTACTTATATTTTGTTGGAGCAGATCATTGAGAAAAACATCGAGCGTCTGTTTTTAAACTATGACGTGGTATGCGCCTATCCGTACCGTATCATGAGAAATGCGGATTTAACGATAGATGAGGACGAGGCGGCAGACTTGTTAAAGGAGATCCAAAAACAGTTAAAGATGCGTCAATGGGGAGAGATTATCCGTCTTGAGGTGGAGGACAAGGTCGATAAAAAGCTGCTTGGATTTTTGAAAGATGAGCTTCACATTGCAAAGGAGGACATCTATAAGATCAACGGTCCAATCGACCTGACATTTTTGATGAAAGTATACGGGATCGAGGGTTACGACGAGCTGAGGATTGAGCCGTATACCCCGCAGAAAGTACCGCAGATTTCACAGGGAGCGGATATTTTTGAGGCAATCCGCAAGGAAGATATTCTGCTGCACCATCCTTACCAGACGTTTGATCCGGTTGTGAATTTTATCCGCCAGGCGGCAGTCGATCCGAATGTACTCGCCATTAAGCAGACATTATACCGTGTCAGCGGAAATTCTCCGATTATCGCGTCGCTCGCATTAGCGGCAGAAAACGGAAAACAGGTCTCTGTTCTGGTAGAATTAAAGGCACGTTTTGACGAGGAAAACAACATCGTCTGGGCGAAAAAATTAGAGAAGGCAGGCTGCCATGTTATCTATGGACTGGTCGGATTAAAGACGCACAGTAAGATCGCACTGGTGGTCCGAAGAGAAGAGGACGGAATCCGCAGATATGTACATCTCGGAACAGGAAATTATAATGATTCCACCGCAAAACTTTATACGGACTGCGGAATGTTTACCTGCTCGGAGGCGATCGGCGAAGACGCAACGGCAGTTTTTAACATGCTCTCAGGCTATTCCGAGCCGTCATCCTGGAATAAACTGGTCGTGGCACCAATCTGGTTAAGAAAAAAATTCCTAAAGCTCATACAGCGTGAAACCAAGTACGCGAGAGAGGGAAAAGAAGCAAAGATCGTAGCAAAGATGAACTCAGTCTGCGATCAGGGCATTATAGCGGCACTCTATGAGGCGTCTGCCGCAGGTGTGCAGATTGATCTGGTCGTTCGGGGAATCTGCTGCCTTAAGACGGGAATCCCGGGAATCAGCGAGAATATCCGGGTGCGTTCGATTGTCGGCAACTTTCTGGAACACAGCAGGATCTTTTACTTTTATAATGACGGAGAAGAAGAAATTTACATGGGAAGTGCCGACTGGATGCCAAGAAATCTGGACCGCCGTGTCGAGATTTTATTCCCGGTAGAGGATGAAAAGTTAAAAGGAAAAGTATACCATATTCTGGAAACGGAGATGGCAGACAACACGAAAGCCCACATCCTTCAGGCGGACGGAAACTATACCAAAATCGACAAACGCGGAAAGGTGCTGGTCAATTCGCAGGAGCAGTTCTGTGAGGAGGCAAAGAAAGAGGCAGGCTTCGGCGAAAAGGAATATCGGGACAGATTATTTATTCCGGCAGAACAGGCAGAGGAATAGGTGATAGGATGAAAGAACAAAAAATATTATTTACGGATATTGACGGAACACTTTTAGACGATGCAAAAGAGATTCCGAAAGAGAATATGGAGGCAATCAAAAAAGCCATTGCGAAAGGTCATTATGTGGTGATTTCAACGGGACGTCCGTTAGAAAGTGCCAAAATGGTAGTGGAGAAACTGGGACTGACCATGAACGGCTGTTATCTGATCGCTTATAACGGCGGTGTCGTTTATGACTGTGGCAATGACAAGGTGTTAAAGGAGGAGCGGCTGTCCTACGATTGCGTCAGAGAACTGATGGAAAAAGCAGAGGCGGCAGGAATCTATTTTCAGACTTACTGCGGAACAAAGATTGTCACCAAAACAGAGGGAAAAGAGCTGGCGGCATACAGAAGCCATACCAAGCTGGACTACATATTGACAGACGACATTATGGGAGCATTGACACAAGAACCGCCAAAGGCGATGCTGATCAATCTGGACGATAAGAAATGCTTAGAAGATTTTCAGAAAGAAAATTTGGCATGGCAGGAGGGAAAAGGAATCAGCTTTTTCTCCAACGACACGTATCTGGAATATTGTCCGGTGGGATCTACAAAAGGTCTGGGTATGGAATTCCTTTGCAGCTATCTGGAT
>CAKRJK010000102.1 GCA_934351705.1 uncultured Lachnospiraceae bacterium | reverse complement strand
AGCAGGTAAGACAACCTTTATCAAGAAAATGATAGATGAAGTATATCAGGGAGAAAAAATCGTTTTGATCGAAAACGAATTTGGAGAAGTCGGCATTGACGGCGGATTTTTAAAAGATGCGGGAATTGAGATTACAGAGATGAACAGCGGTTGTATATGCTGCTCGTTAGTTGGAGATTTCGGAAAAAATCTGAACGAAGTCATCAATAAATTCCATCCTGACCGTATTTTGATCGAACCGTCGGGAGTCGGAAAATTATCAGATGTCATGAAATCAGTGATCGACATTGAAAAAGAGCAGGATGTCAAATTAAATGCACTTGTGACAGTTGTCAATGCATTAAAGGCATCCAAACAGATGAAAGCATTTGGTGAATTTTTTAACAATCAGATAGAGTATGCCACTACGGTAGTTTTGAGCAGAACGCAGAAAATTACAGATGAAAAGTTAGAACTCTGCGTAAAACAGATTCAGGAATTGAATCCAAAGGCTGCGATTATCACAACCCCGTGGGATGAGATCAAAGGAGAGCAAATCTTAAAAGTAATCGAAGGACAGGATAATATGGAAGCCCAGATGATGGCAGAAGCACACCATGAGCATGAACATCACCACGATCATGACCATCATCACGAGCATGAGCACGACCACGATCATGACCATCATCACGAGCACGACCACGAGCATGAACACCACCACGATCATGAGCACGACCACCATCACGATCACGGTGAAAACTGTACCTGCGGATGCCACGACCATGACCATGATCACGGACACCATCATGCGGATGAGATTTTCACAAGCTGGGGAAAAGAGACACCGCACAAATATACAAAAGAGACATTGGAGAATATTTTAAAAGCATTCTGCGACACCGAGGATTATGGTGTGGTTTTGCGTGCAAAAGGTATGGTTCCGACAGAGGACGGCACATGGCTTTACTTTGATATGGTATCCGGTGAATATGAAATCCGAAACGGAGAGCCTGACTACACAGGAAGACTCTGTGTTATCGGAACAGGCATTGATGAACACAAATTAGAGCATTTATTCGGATTGGAATAAATCGGGGCGGCAGCACTCATAAAAACGACAGGAAAGGGAGGCTCTGATATGGAAGAGATACCGGTATATTTATTTACGGGATTTATGGACAGCGGAAAGACATCGCTGATCTTAGAAACACTTTTAGAAAATGATTTTACCGAGGAAGAGGCGGGAGTCATTATCGCGTGTGAAGACGGAGAAATCGAGTACGATAAGGCACAGTTAGAAAAAATCAAAATGAATCTTGTGACGGTGGAGGATGAGGAAGAGTACAATGCAGAATTTTTACAAAAAGTACAGGACACTTATCATCCACAGGTGATTTTCTTAGAGTGGAACGGCACATGGGAACTTGCAACCTTCCAGGAGACAAAAATGCCGAAAGGCTGGGTACTGGTACAGTCCTTAGCTACGGTGGATGCCACGACATTTGAGATGTATTTAAGCAATATGCGTGCGATGATCATGGAGCAGATTTTTGATGCGGATGTTGTCATTTTTAATCGCTGTGACGATGATACACCGAGAGAAAAATTCCGTCGGAATGTCAAAGCGTTGAATCGAAAAGCACAGATTGTCTATGAGAGAAAAGACGGCATGATCGATCAGCGGGAGATGGAGGACGTACCGTTTGATACAAGTGCGGATTTTATAGAATTATCAGATGCGGATTACGGTCTGTGGTATCTGGATGCGATGGACAATCCAAAAAAATACGACGGAAAGACCATCAAGTTTTTGGCATTGGTATACAATCCGCCAAAGATGAAAAAGGGAACCTTCGTACCGGGACGTTTTGCAATGACCTGCTGTGTGGAGGACATCACATTCATAGGCTTCAAATGCAAATATGCGGATTCAGACAAGATACCGCATAAATCATGGATAGAGATCACGGCAAAAGTCAAAGTGGAATTTGCCAAAGAATACAGAGGAAAAGGTCCTGTTTTGTATCCGACAGAGATTAAACCGGCGACAAAACCGGAGGATGAACTGGTGTACTTTAACTAGGTTCATTTCAGAGAGGAAAACATATGAAAAAATTGGAAAATGCTATACGCAGTATGTTTCGGGAAGAACTGGATATTCATTACAAATTATTAAATCTGATTTTGCTTGCGGCATTAGTGGGAGGAACCCTGTCGCTTGGATTATCGGGTGTTTTTGGGCTGAATTTCAATGCAAATCTTGTTACAATGGTATTGATTGTGGGAGATGTGATCTCGCTTTGGCTTGCAAACGGAAAAAAGAAACCGCAGGCTGCTGCCATCCTGATTACCAGCGTAGCAAATATGCTGCTGTTTCCGATGATGTATTTTGTTTCGGGCGGTACGCGAAGCGGTATGCCGCTCTGGATGCTGTTGGGACTGATTTTTTCGTGGTTGATTTTAGACGGTGTTGTCTGCTACGTGATGTATGCCATTAATGCGATAGCAGCCATTATCTGTATTCTGGTTGGTTATTACCATCCCGAATACGTGCAGCCTTTGGACAATGAATTTAAGGTTACGGTCGACATCATACAGACGATGATAGTCATAACCTGTATTTTCGGTGCGATTTTCAAATACCAGACTTATGTGTATGAAAAACAGCAGAAGCACCTGCTCGAGCAGGATAAGGAATTAAAGATTACATTGGAGGAGTTACAAAAGGCGAATCAGGCAAAAAGCACCTTTTTAGCCAATATGTCGCATGAAATCCGGACACCGATTAATGCGGTACTCGGTATGAATGAGATGATCCTTCGGGAAGGCGGCTCCGAAAAAATCGAGAATTATGCAACCGACATTCAAAAGGCGGGACAGACCTTGCTTGCATTGATCAATGATATTTTGGACTTTTCCAAGATTGAGTCGGGCAAAATGGAGATTTTTGCGGCAGAATATGAATTGTCCTCCCTGCTCAACGACAACTATAACATGATCGCGATGCAGGCAAGGGCTAAGAACTTGGAATTTATCGTAGAAAACAACCCGACGCTGCCATCGGCTTTGTGTGGGGATGAAGTGCGTATCCGCCAGATTTTAATTAACTTGTTGAGCAATGCGGTAAAATATACGAACGAGGGAACCGTTCGGCTCAAGGCCGATTGGAAACCGTTGGACGGCAGACAGATTCTGCTTGTATTCTCCGTGGAGGATACCGGAGTCGGAATCAAAAAAGAAAACACGGCACAATTGTTTGAGTTGTTCCAGAGAATCGAGGAGAAAAACAACCGGAACATCGAGGGTACGGGCTTAGGTCTTGCAATCACAAGCCAGCTCTTAGAGTTGATGAACGGAACAATCAGGATTGACAGTGAATACGGAAAAGGTTCTGTGTTTACGGTGGAAATTCCGCAGGAAATTGTAAAAGACGAACCGCTGGGAGATTTTTCACAGAAATATCTGCAGATCCGCGGACCACAGGCCGATGTCACCGAGAACTTTATCGCACCGCAGGCAAGAGTTCTGGTGGTGGATGATGTGCCGATGAATTTAAAGGTGATCAAAGAGTTATTACATAGAACCGAGATCCGGATCGATACGGCAGAGAGTGGAGAGGAATGCTTAAGGCAGATACAAAGAGAGTCTTATGACATCATCTTTTTAGATCATATGATGCCGCAGATGGACGGTATCGAAACATTAAGAGAAATGAAAAAAATGTTGGGAAATCCAAATTATAAGACGCCGGTTATCATGTTGACGGCAAATGCGATCCTCGGGGCAAAAGAGGAGTATCTGCAGGCAGGATTTACAGATTATCTCTCAAAGCCTGTACAGGGGCAGGTATTGGAAAAAATGGTCAGAAAATACCTTCCGGAGGAATTGGTTTTGTCCGCAGAAATAACGCAGACAGAAACAGAAGAGCCGCAGGATGCACTTTCAAACGATAATACGGAGCAGGATTTTATCACAAAACTGAATTTCTTAAACACAGAGCAGGCATTGATGTACTGCGGACATAAAGAGGAACTGTATCGGGAATTTTTAAACGATTATGTTACAGACGCTTTTCCGCAGGAGTTGGAAGAATTGTACCGGAAGCAGGATTGGGAAAGCTATCGGAGGCAGGCGCATACCTTAAAAAGTTTGTCACTCTCCATCGGTGCGGATGAGTTTTCGGAGATGGCAAAACAGATGGAATATCTGCTAAAAGACGCAAAAGTGGGAGAGGCAGAAAGGTTCCACGAACCGTTTGTATATGCCTATCGGGAACTGCTTGCCAAAATAAAAGACGCTTTAAATTGTTAAAGAATTAAAATTTGTGGTTGACAAATGAGCAAAAAAGGATTAAGGTAATACACAGATAGAACAAACCGTTGAAAAAGAGTAGTAGACGCATTACCAAAGTTTCAGAGAGCCGCAGGAGGTGTGATTGCGGTACGGAGGGATTCGTTGAATGGACTTTTGAGGGTAGCCTGAACATTTACTTTGATTAGTAGGGTATACCGGGAACCAAACCCGTTATCAATGAGGCATGCATGATAGTGTATGAGAGAGAGGACTTTCGTCAATTTGAGTGGTACCGCGATGATAGATTATATCACCGTCTCAAGCAATAGCTTGAGGCGGTTTTTTATGTGTTAAGAAATATCAAGCCCCACATAAAAAAGATTTGTCAACGAAACGGTCTCCATCGGCAGACGATTGTGACTGCGTTTGTTCTGGAACAAATAACCAGCCAAAAGGCAGAAAGAAAGAGGTAAGAAAAATGAAAAAAAGAGTATTGGCAATCATGATGACAATGGCACTTGCAGCAACAGCATTCACAGGCTGCGGCGGCACAGACAGTTCAAAATCAAAGGATGGATATACCATTGGTATTTCCCAGTTTGCAGAGCATGGTTCTTTGGATAATTGCCGTGAGGGATTCCTGGCAGGATTAAAAGAGGCAGGCATTGAAGAAGGCAAAAATCTGACCGTCAACTATGACAACGCACAGGCAGATACGGGAACAGCGGCAACAATCGCAGACAGCTATGTATCGAAAAAAGTAGATCTGGTTTGTGCGATCGCAACACCGAGTGCCATGAGTGCATATAATTCCTGTATGAATGCAGATATTCCGGTTGTTTACACCGCAGTATCCGATCCGGTCGGCGCGGGACTTGCAAAGAAAGACGGTTCCAATGCCGGAAATATTACAGGTTCCTGTGATTTACTTCCGGTGGAAGACCAGCTGAAAATGATCCGTGCAATGATGCCGGATGCAAAGAAAATCGGTATTTTGTATACAACAAGTGAGGCAAACTCAGTCAGCACCATCAAAGAGTACAAAGAACATGCAGCAGAGTACGGATTTGAGATCGTAGATACAGGAATCAACACGTTGGCAGATGTCGATATGGCAGCCTCCGATCTGGTGAGCAAAGTCGATTGTATCTGCAACCTGACCGACAATACGGTAGTGCAGGCATTACAGACAGTCATTGAAAAAGCAAATGCAAAAAACATTCCGGTATTCGGAAGTGAAGTGGAACAGGTTAAAGTAGGCTGTGTTGCAGCAATGGGAATTGATTATTATGAACTTGGCAAAAAAACCGGAGAGATGGCAGCAAAAATCTTAAAGGGTGAGGCAACAGCCAAAGATTTGGAATATATTAAAACAGCAGATTCCGCACTTTATGTCAATACAGCAGCCGCAGAAAAAATCGGAATGACACTGGATGCAGATTACATCTCCGGTGCGGCAGAGACATTTACGGAAATAGAAGCAGAGTAAGAGAAAAAGATAAGAGCTTGGAGGTAATCACGTGGCACTCGTATTAAGTGTTTTAGAGCAGGGAATGATATACGCCATCATGGCATTGGGCGTATACATCACATACAAAATTTTAGATTTTCCGGATTTGACCGTAGACGGCAGCTTTCCTTTGGGAGCTGCCATTACGGCGATTATGATATCAA
>CAKRJK010000101.1 GCA_934351705.1 uncultured Lachnospiraceae bacterium | reverse complement strand
CAGTGTGGACTTTCCGATTCCCGGATCACCTCCGACCAACACAAGAGAACCCTCAACGATTCCGCCGCCGAGCACTCTGTCCAGCTCCGCAAAGCCTGTGTGCAGCCTGTCTTTTTCATTTGTATCAATCTCGGAAATGCGGCTGACCTTTGCCGTCTCTGTCTTTCTTACTTTTCCGCTCTGTTTTTTGTCTATCACTTCTTCTACCAGAGTATTCCACTCTTTACACCCCGGACATTGTCCCATCCACTTGGATGACTCATATCCGCAGGACTGGCAGAAAAAGACGGTTGTTTTTCCTTTTGCCATAATCCTCCCTGAACTTCTGTGTAGTCACACAGCTCTTGAAACAAAATGTAACCGCCGTATCAGATTGTCTGTGACACGCTTGTGTCGGGTTCTGATACGGCGGTTGTAACGTCTGCCTAGACGTTGGCTTCTAACACTTCTCTACTTTTACTTTGACCGGCTGACCTGCATCCAGTTCAACACTCAAACTCAATTTGCCGCCCAAATTTGTCTTCATCTTACCGATACTGCTTCCGTCAATAAAAATCTCATACTCTGTCTCATCTTCCATCTCTAATGTAATCTGAGCATCCTCCGGTCCTTCTACGGAAAACTCAAGTCCTGAATCTTTTACTGACAATTCACTGACTGCCGTTCCCGGAACTGATTCATATACAAACATTCCGTTGCGTTCCAGCTTTGTAATCTCTGAAAAGGTCTTCACCTTGTAGATGTCCCCTGCGTGTTCAAAATTGTCCAGTTTTGCCTTTGCATCCAATGTGTAATCCCCAAAACTGATGGTGCCGTTTGTTTCTTTGCGAATCAATTCGCTAATTACTGCCATTTCTTCTCCTCCTGTATCGTAAAGCTGCTTCTGTTTGTATTATAACTGATTTCATTTTGCATTACTAGGTGTTTTTCTTTACAAAAACAATTTCTTTCTTCTTTAAGCCCACTTCTACGGTATCTCCGCGTTGAATGCTGCCCGCAAGAATTTCTTCCGCAAGTTTGTCCTCTATCCTGCTTTGGATCATTCTTCTTAACGGTCTTGCACCGTATTTCGGATCGTATGCCGTCTCCACAATGTATGTTTTGACCGAGTCGCGGATACAAAGTTCGATGTCCATCTGGTTTTTGCACCGCTCTATCAAGGTCTTGGACAACAGCGTTACGATCTGTTTCATATCTTTCTTTGTCAGAGAGTGGAACACGATCGTCTCATCAATACGGTTTAAGAATTCCGGTTTGAAGATTCTCTTTACCTCTTCCATCACACCGTTTTTCATGTACTCATAATCCTGCTTTTCGTCCTCCTCGGAACCGAATCCCAATTTTTTCGGTGATACGATGGACTGGGCTCCTGCGTTTGACGTCATAATGATGATTGTATTTTTGAAATCAACTTTTCTTCCCTGTGCATCGGTGATATGTCCGTCATCCAACACCTGAAGTAAGATATTGAATACGTCAGGGTGTGCTTTCTCGATCTCGTCAAATAAAATGACGGAGTACGGGTTTCTGCGCACCTTTTCACTGAGCTGTCCGCCCTCATCATATCCGACATATCCCGGAGGTGACCCTACCATTTTGGAAACGCTATGCTTTTCCATGTATTCGGACATATCGACACGGATCATTGCCTGTTCATCTCCGAAAATGGCTTCTGCTAACGCTTTGGATATTTCTGTTTTTCCGACACCTGTCGGTCCTAAGAACAAGAAGGAACCAACCGGGCGTTTCGGATCTTTTAGTCCCACTCTGCCCCGTCGTACGGCTCTGGAAACCGCACTGACTGCTTCTTCCTGTCCGACCACACGCTTATGCAGTACTTTTTCCAGCT
The DNA here is from genome assembly GCA_934351705.1 of uncultured Lachnospiraceae bacterium. Classification (GTDB taxonomy): domain Bacteria; phylum Bacillota; class Clostridia; order Lachnospirales; family Lachnospiraceae; genus Maccoyibacter. The sequence continues at coordinate 4,113 of CAKRJK010000101.1, read as the reverse complement.
TGGCGAGTCTTGCTCCCTCCTGTTCGGTCAGTTTCTTGACCGGTATCTTTGTCCATGTGGAAACAACCTCTGCAATCTCGTTCTCGCCTACGAACAATTCCTTTTTATCTGCATCTTTATGATATTTTTTTACCTGTTTGTCGTACAGCTTTTCAAGCTGTGCCTTTTCTTCTCTCGCCGCTTTTGCGTCCTCTATGCGGAGTTCGCTCAAAGCGTTCTCGATTTCTTCTTCCAATTCTTTGATACGTGCCTTTGCCTCACAGATCTGTTTCGGTGTTTTGAAGCTGCCCAGACGCACTTTTGCAGACGCCTCATCCATCAGATCGATTGCTTTGTCCGGCAGATTTCTGTCATTGATATATCGCTCGGAAAGGCGTACCGCCGCCGCAATTCCCTCATCTGTGATATGCACATGATGATGTTTCTCATACTGCGGACGCAGTCCTTTTAATATCTCAATCGCTTTTTCCTCGTCCGGCTCTTCCACGATAACCGGCTGGAAACGCCGCTCTAACGCCGCGTCCTTTTCGATATATTTGCGGTATTCTTCTATGGTGGTCGCTCCGATTAACTGAATCTCTCCTCTGGCGAGCGACGGTTTTAAAATATTGGACGCATCAATCGCTCCCTCTGCTCCTCCCGCACCGATGATCGTGTGCAGCTCGTCGATGAACAAAAGGACATTGCCCGCTTTTTTTACTTCTGCCAATACTTTCTTGATACGCTCTTCAAACTCTCCGCGATATTTGGAGCCCGCTACGATTCCCGATAAATCGAGCGTCAGCACTCTTTTATTTAAAACGCTATCCGGCACCATGCCCGATACGATACTATGTGCCAAGCCCTCGACGACCGCCGTCTTGCCAACTCCGGGTTCTCCGATCAGACACGGATTGTTTTTGCCGCGTCTGCTGAGTATCTGGATCACTCTTTGAATCTCTTCCTGCCGTCCGATGACCGGATCTAATTCCCCTGCTCTTGCCAATGCCGTCAGATCTCTGGAATAGCGGGTGAGTGTCGGTGTGCTGTCCTCTCCGCGTTTTCTGACCGGCTTTCCGTTCTGGAAATCCTCTTTGAACGAAGCCGCATCCGCTCCGATTGCCACCAATGTCTCTATATACATTTTTTGCAGATTGATTCCCATGGTATTCAAAAGACGTACTGCGGCACAATCATTTTCTTTAATCAATGCGATCAACAGATGTTCTGTGCCCACTTCGCTGCTTTTGAATCTCTCCGCCTCATTCTGTGCCGATTCCAGCACATGAACAGTTCTCGGAGAATATCCTTTTGCGTCTAATACGGCAACGGTTGTGGTAGGTGCGATCAAACTCTCGATCAAGTCCATGATCCGTTCTTCGTCCACCCCCATCATCATCAATACGTTGGATGCCACACCGCTCCCCTCTTTGAGCAGACCGAGAAGGATATGCTCTGTTCCGACGTAGTTATGCTGCATGTACTTTGCACTCTTGGCTGCCAGTTCCATTGCCTTTTTTGCTTTTTGCGTATATGGTTTTTGCATATTATGCCTCTCTTTTACAAGTCATTTAAATCTAATACTTCGATGTCATTATCATAATCATACTTCTTTTGCGGCTGCTTTGCCACTTTTTCTGTCACCTTTTTTTCGACATGAGCCGGCTGCTCCGGTTCTATATGCACTTCCGGTTCTGTATATCCTTTTGGTTCTGCATACACTTCCGGCTGCTCTTCTACCTGTCGGCTCAGTTCTTCCGCCAGCTTGTAGGCAGGTTCATCCTCTTCCTCCCCAGTGTAGAAGTCGTCTTCCTCGTCTTCAAAGTCGTTATCATCATAATCTTCTTCCTCATAATAACGTCTTCTGCGGCGAATCTGTCTTCCCTGTAACATCGTATTAATCCACAACACCAGCAATACTGCGATCACAAAGACCATCACTGCAATGGTAATGCGGTATCTGCTCTTGTCCTTTTTGTAGGTCTCTTCTAACTGTGTATATTTTTTTCCGAGGTACTCTGCATCTGAAACCTCTTCATCCTGTGTCTGTCCTGTCTCCTGTATGCTTTCACCCTCATACTTCACATAGGTTTTATCGTCCGGGCTGTACTCGTACCATCCCTCCTCGCCATTCTCATTCATGGCATATAAAAGGTATACAGACTCTCCCTCTTTCTGGTATGCATCTGCCGTTCCCTTTTCAAACTCTAAGGAGGTACTCTGAAATCCGCTCGGGATTCCCGCCGCCTGTGTCATGCTCTGCGGCAATACGAAGATAAACGCTGTTCCGTCCCCGATCCGGATAAACGGAGTAACGCTCTGGTCCTCGTCCTCATAAATGTAATATGCCGCCGCTCCCGACTGCTGGTTTAACAGGCAAAGCATATAGATGTCCGCCTTGCCGAATTTGAGTCCTTTGTAACTCTTGCCCTGACATTTGACCTGCGTCTCGCTGAATCCGTTCGGATATTTGTTTGGATTCAGGTTTTCTGTCACGACAAGCTCTTTGCCGTTTACGATAAATTTGGCGTTGTTCGCTGTTGTATTTTGAGTCTGACCTGTGTTCTGGGATTGCTGCGACTGTTGTGTCTGCTGCGTCTTCTGTGTCTCAGTTGCATTTACATTTCCCATATCAGAACACAGAATCGTTGTACCCAAACATAATGCCAAGCCAAAACCGATAATTTTTTTGTTCATAATCGTTTGCCTCCATTAAGGTAGTATGTGCTTTTCTAAATCTATTTTATTATAGGAAATGTTGTCGTTTTCTGTCAACCTAAATCTATTGCTTTTTAAGTTTACATAATTCTTCCATAAGCAGTCCACCCCAGATACTTCCGCTGAGGATCAGATAGAGTCCTGCCAGTTTTTTCGTTCCCCATCCGTAAATGTCACTTCCTGTAAGCACCGCAAAAACCGCAATCACTCCGACCGCTGCGATACATGCCACCAGACAGGTGACAAAAACGGTTTCAAAATCTATTTTTCTTTTCTTTTTTTCCTGATATTTGTAAACAGTATCTGCTGTCATTGTCTTTTCCTCCGAAATTGCTTTACTCATAAGTTTCTTTTTTGTCTTTTTCCTGCCACGGAAAACACGCTTTGTCGTCTATGTAAACATCCGCATAGATTTTTCTGGAATCGTTTCCGTACTCTTTGATGTTTTCGTCCGTATTCTCATTTACTTTGTCAAAAACCAAGCCGAACCGACCGCACCAGCGAACCGCCTCTTCCAGTTCTTTTCCGCTCCGGCACGTCCAGAGTATCACTTGACTGCCCTGCCTTTGCAGTTGTAAAAGCAGACAGATCAAAGGCAGATTCGGCACTCCGATCTCGGGATATGCCTCGGTACAAAGTGTTCCGTCAAAATCAACCGCTATAATCTGATATTTTTTCATAAGTACCTCCTCGTCTACATATCACAGTAATCTCTGTAATCCTGCTCATTTGCAAATAACATATATTTTCCTTCCACATAACCCATGTATCCGTCCGCTACCAAGTATCCTTTCATGGCAATTCTCCTTTCTGTGGTGTCCTGTTTTTGTTTCTATGATTATTTTACAAGATTGTTAGTACCATAAAACGGACTCGCATTTTTGGATTTTTTTGACACTTTAGATTATATGGGTACTTCTTTCCCGGTTCTTTGTATGATATAATGTAGTTAAATATAGTACTTTTGGACTTGAAGGTTATTTATTTTTCATTTTTATTATATTTATAGTATATAAGGAGGATTTTTCATGAACAAAAAAAATTGTATTGTTGCTCAGTCCGGCGGTCCTACCGTTGCCATCAACGCCAGCCTCGCAGGTGTTGTCAAGGGCGTACGGGATTCCGGTAAATTTGATACCCTTTACGGTTCTGTAAACGGCATTTTAGGTATTTTAAATGATAATCTGATTAACCTCAGTGAGATTGTTCCGGACGATGAGACATTGAATATGTTAAAGCATACTCCGTCTATGTATCTTGGCTCCTGCCGATACAAGCTGCCTGACGCAGACGCATCACCGGAGACTTATGAGACGATTTTTAAGATGTTTGACAAATTGAACGTCGGTGCTTTTTTCTACATCGGTGGGAATGATTCTATGGATACCGCATTAAAGCTTTCCAAGTATGCTGCTC
>CAKRJK010000100.1 GCA_934351705.1 uncultured Lachnospiraceae bacterium | reverse complement strand
ATAATCTTGGAGCGTATTTGTCCATACGGCTGGCTGTCGTAGGTCCGGCTGATCCGATCGGACGTCCCTCTCTTGCGGGAGAAGGCCCCATATAATAAATCGTAGCATCTTTTATATTAATAGGAAGATTTTCATTTTTATCTAATGCTTCTATCATTCTTTTGTGTGCGGCATCTCTTGCCACGTAAATTGTTCCGCTGATGTAAACATAATCACCAATATGTAAATCTTTTGTAATCTCCTCTGTAATCGGAGTTGTAATTTTTTTATCCATTGATTTCCTCTTTTCTGTCTGTGTTATCCACATAGTTTTGGAATTTGACCGGTATTGTCAACAAACACGCTATAATTATCGTGATTATTGCAACCCTGTATCAATTTCCAAAGATAATTTAAAAATAAATGAAGGGCCTCCTGTCATCCAATAGACATTTTGTACTCTTTCATGATTATACCTCTCTCACTACATGCCGGTTTACATGACAGCAGATATTGATTGCAACGGGAAGTCCCGCGATATGGGTTGGATAGGTATTGATATTTACAGCAAGAGCTGTTGTCGTTCCTCCCAATCCTCCCGGACCGATTCCCAATTTGTTGATTTTATCTAACATTTCGATTTCAAGGTCTTTTACATAAGGAATTTTGGAATGCTCTTTTACGTTTCTGGTCAGTGCCTGTTTTGCCATCAAAGCACATTTTTCAAAAGTGCCGCCGATTCCGACTCCGACTACCATTGGAGGACAGGCGTTTGGACCTGCATCTTTGACTGCCGTTAAAATGGCGTTTTTTACTCCTTCGATTCCGTCTGCCGGCTTTAACATAAAGACACGGCTCATGTTTTCGCTTCCGAAACCTTTTGGTGCAACTGTAATTTTGACTTTGTCACCCGGCACAATGCTGTAATGGATAATTGCGGGTGTGTTATCTTTTGTATTTTCTCTTTGAATCGGATCTTTTACGACGGATTTTCTTAAATATCCTTCTTCATATCCTTGACGGACTCCTTCGTTGACTGCCGATTCTAAATCACCGTCAACAAAGTGTACTTCCTGTCCGATTTCAAGGAATATCACTGCCATTCCCGTATCCTGACAGATTGGAATCATTTCTTTGTCTGCAATTTCTAAATTCTCCTGTAACTGATTTAGAACTTTTTTTCCTATATCGGATTTTTCCTGCTCTTTTGCTCTTTTCATCTTTTCTTCCATATCAGGAGATAAATAATAATTTGCCTGTATGCACATTTCTTTGATGTTTCTGGTAATTTCTCCGGTGGATATTTCTCTTATCATTTTTTCTCCTTTTTCTTTGATTCCATATAGGTTCTTAATTTTTGTAAAGTTTCATTATTATTTAAAGATTTCATTTTCGGGAATGCTTTCATCAAACGGTTATGTCCCGTAATCTTCTGTTCCAGTAAATTTTTGTACTGCTCTTTGAGATTTTCCATTTCAATTTTGCGGACATTTCTTCCGATTTTTGATTCCTGCGTTTTTTCGGTGATATTCTCGGCTATCTCATCACGTTTTTCTGTAATTTTTAAAATCTGTTCTTCGTGAGCCTGTGTAAAGTTTTCTTTTATCTCCAATGCTCCCGATACGCCTTCGTATATATTTTCGCCGATTTCATCGGAAATGTGATGAATTTTGTCTGCGATTTCGTTCATTAATTTGAGTCGCTCATTGAATTTGAGGATGGTTGCTACCGTAATTCCGCAGTCAACGACAAAAATGACTCCTATCACAGATAAAATAACTACCCCTACCACAAACGGAATTAATTGGATTGCTCCGTATATGATAGGATGAACGATCAACACAATAAAGGTACACCCGAATCCCCAGATAATTGAGAATTTTAAGCAGACATATCCTTTGATATTAAACGGTTCGTTGGAGTAATCCCACCATTTATTGTGGAATGCCTTTTCCAAAATAAATCCTGTAATAAACTCTATTACGGATGTTACTAAAAATGATCCCACATAGAGAATAAAAAGATTATCTTTTAAAGGCACTAATGTTACAACGACCACAAGAACTCCACACCCGTAAATAGGTCAATACGTTCCGTTCAAAAATCCTCTGTTTACAAATTTTCCTGTATTTAATGCGGCATAAGCGACTTCGCAGCACCATCCTACTACCGCATAAATCATAAATATCCATATTACTTCGTACATTGTTGTTGGCATAATTTTTCCTCTTATATTGATAGTATATAATATTGTTTTTTCATATTTGAACAAAACTTGAACCGCAGTACCAGACTGTTTAAAACACAAATGTGTCTCATTTCTGATACTGCGGTTTATCACATTTAAAAAGTATTACAACAGTCCTGTCTTTTATTTTGTTTCTTGTTGTTTTTCTTCTTCTGCAATTTTGTCTGCTTCATCCATGATGGACTTATCTTCTCTTACTTTTGCAATGCTTGCAACCGTAACACCCTCATCAAGATTTATTAATTTTACTCCTGAGGTAACTCTTCCTAAAAGGGCTGTGCCTTCTACCGGAATACGGATGATAATTCCCTCTGTTGTGATCAGCATAACTTCATTTTCTTTATTAACTGCTTTAACACCTATGATATTACCTGTCTTTTCTGTGATCTTGTAGCACTTGACACCTTTACCGCCACGGTTCTGCGGGGAGAATTCAGACATCATTGTACATTTTCCAAGACCTTTTTCGGATACAATCATTAATGAATCTCCCTGTGTATGAAGCTGCATTCCGATAACTTCGTCATCATCGGTGAGATTCATTCCAATAACACCCATAGAGGTACGTCCTGTTTTTCTTACGTCTGTCTCATGGAAACGGATACATTGTCCGTATTTTGTAACCAGAATAATATCTTTTTCATTATCGGTTACTTTTACTTCTATCAATTCGTCATCTTCACGAAGATTAATTGCAGCAAGTCCTGTTTTTCTCACATGAGAATAATCTATTACTGGTGTCTTTTTCACAATACCTTTCTTTGTTGCCATAAACAGATATTGTCCTTCGTTGTATTCCTTAATCGGAATGACTGCGGATATTTTTTCTCCCGGCTGAAGCTGCAGTAAGTTGATAATTGCAGTTCCTCTGGAAGTTCTGCTTGACTCCGGTATCTCGTATGTTTTCATACGATATACTTTTCCGGTATTGGTAAAGAACATCAGATAATGATGTGTGGTAGTCATAAACAAATCTTCGATGTAATCATCTTCGATGGTTTCCATTCCTTTGATTCCTTTACCGCCACGGTTCTGACTTCTGAAATTATCAATACTCATACGTTTGATATATCCTAATTTTGTCATGGTTACAACCGTATTGGATACCGGAATTAAATCTTCCATAGAGATGTCGTACTCATCGAATCCGATGCTTGTTCTTCTGTCGTCTCCGTATTTGTCGGAAATCAACATAATCTCTTCTCTGATTACTCCGAGTAATTTCTTCTCGTCTGCTAAGATTGCTTTTAATTCTGCAATCTTCTCCATTAATTCCTGATACTCAGTCTCTAACTTTTCTCTTTCTAATCCTGTTAATGCACGTAGACGCATATCTACGATTGCCTGAGCCTGAACATCGGTCAATGCAAATCTTTCGATTAATTTTTCTTTTGCATCCGCAGTTGCACGGCTGTTTCTGATAATATGAATTACTTCATCTATATTATCAAGAGCAATTAGTAATCCCTGTAAGATATGTGCTCTCTCTTCTGCCTTATTTAATTCATATTTTGTTCTTCTGGTCACTACTTCTTTTTGGTGAAGAAGATAATAGTTGAGCATTTCATAGATGTTTAAAATCTTTGGCTCATTGTTGACCAGGGCAAGCATAATCACTCCGAAAGTATCCTGAAGCTGTGTATGCTTAAATAACTGATTCAATACTACATTGGCATTGACGTCACGGCGAAGTTCGATACAGATTCTCATACCCTGACGGTTTGATTCGTCTCTTAAATCTGTGATTCCGTCTATTTTTTTATCGCGGACTAATTCTGCGATTTTCTCAATTAATCTTGCCTTATTTACCATGTACGGAAGTTCTGTGACTACAATGCGGTTTTTGCCGTTCTGCATCGGCTCTATATCTGTGATTGCACGCACACGTACTTTTCCGCGTCCGGTACGATATGCCTCCTCTACTCCGTTTGTTCCGAGGATCATACCGCCGGTCGGAAAATCAGGACCTTTGATAATCTCTAAGATTTCTTCTATCTCTGTTCCTCTGTCTTCCAATACCTGATTATCAATGATCTTTACAACTGCCGCTATGACTTCTCTTAAATTGTGAGGCGGGATGTTGGTTGCCATACCTACGGCAATACCGGTTGTTCCGTTTACCAAAAGGTTTGGATAACGGGACGGCAGTACCACAGGTTCTTTTTCGGTCTCGTCGAAGTTCGGCATAAAATCAACGGTGTCTTTGTTGATGTCTGCCAGCATTTCCATAGAAATTTTGCTTAAACGTGCCTCGGTATAACGCATTGCCGCTGCACCGTCTCCATCCACAGAACCAAAGTTACCATGTCCGTCTACAAGTGGATAACGTGTCGACCAATCCTGTGCCATGTTGACAAGTGCTCCGTAAATAGAGCTGTCACCATGCGGATGGTATTTACCCATCGTATCACCGACGATACGGGCACATTTACGATGTGGCTTGTCCGGACCGTTGTTCAATTCTATCATGGAATACAAAACTCTTCTTTGTACCGGTTTTAAACCGTCTCTTACATCCGGCAATGCTCTTGAAGCAATAACACTCATGGCATAGTCGATATAAGAAGTTTCCATTGTTTTTTTCAAATCTACGTCGTGGATCTGATCAAAAATTTTATCATCCATTTTCTAAAACTCCTCTTTTCTGAGATAAACTACACATCTAAATTCTGAACATATTTTGCATTTGCCTCGATAAATTCACGTCTCGGCTCTACTTTATCACCCATCAAGGTTGTAAATGTTACATCAATCTCAGAGGATGCTTCATCATCCATCGTAACTCTTCTTAAAATACGGCGTTCCGGATCCATGGTGGTTTCCCAAAGCTGCTCTGCATCCATCTCTCCGAGTCCTTTGTAACGCTGTATTTTATTATTACCGTCTCTTCCTATTTCCGTTAAAATTGTATTTAACTGTTCGTCACTGTACGCATACCAGACTTTTTTATTTTTCTCGATTTTGTAAAGAGGCGGCTGTGCCAGATATACATAACCCTCTTTGATTAAGTCCGGCATAAAGCGGTAAAGGAATGTCAACAACAAGGTACTGATATGAGCACCGTCGACATCGGCATCTGTCATAATGATAATCTTGTGATAACGAAGTTTTGATATATCAAAATCTTCATGGATTCCCGTTCCGAATGCCGTGATCATTGCTTTGATCTCTGCGTTGCCGTATATTTTATCTAATCTTGCTTTTTCTACATTTAAGATTTTACCGCGAAGAGGCAGGATTGCCTGTGTTGCACGGCTTCTCGCTGTCTTTGCGGAACCGCCGGCGGAATCTCCCTCTACGATATAAATCTCACAGTTTTTCGGATCTTTGTCCGAGCAGTCTGCCAATTTTCCCGGAAGTGACATTCCTTCTAATGCTGTCTTTCTTCTGGTTAAATCACGGGCTTTTCTTGCTGCCTCTCTTGCCCGCTGCGCAAGCAGCGATTTTTCACAGATTGTCTTTGCTACCGTAGGATTCTGCTCCAAGAAATAGGTAAGCTGCTCACTTACGATACTCTCTACCGCACCGCGGGCTTCGCTGTTTCCTAATTTTTGCTTGGTCTGTCCTTCAAACTGTGGTTCTTCTATCTTGATACTGATGATTGCTGTCAAACCTTCTCTGATATCATCACCGGAAAGTGCCGCATCACTGTCTTTTAAAATCTTACTGTCTCTTGCATAACTGTTGAAAGTTTTTGTCAATGCATTACGGAATCCAGTTAAATGTGTTCCGCCCTCCGGCGTAATAATGTTATTGACAAAACTGTAAGAC
>CAKRJK010000099.1 GCA_934351705.1 uncultured Lachnospiraceae bacterium | reverse complement strand
CGCTTTCTTTTGAATCCGCCTTCTTTGCTTTGTCGGATTTTTTCTCTTTCTGCTCTAATACTTCTGTCTCCGGAAGTGTTTCTGCAAGTACTTCTGTCTGTGCCTCGTTTTGTGCCGCTGATTTCTTCTTTGGCTTAGTCTGTGACGCTGCCGGTTTTGATGCAGCCGCTGTCGCCTGTGAAGGCGTTTCCGGATTTTGGGCTGTCACGCCGCTCTGTGTATTGCCGGACGCTGTATTATTTTTTACGTCTGTCATATTATAAAGAGAATTTTTTCCTGCTGCAAATCTCTGGTAGGACACTAAGGCATAGTATGCCTGATCTGTCGCAGAATTGTTGACTGCTTTTCCCAACTCATGTACAAAGCCTCCGCCGTTTTGTGCAAATTTCATCAATCCGTCTACGGTCGTATAGCCTTCTTTGATAAATCTGGAATCTGTATCCGGTGAAATGCCGAGTCCTGTCAATGCCACGATTACCTGTGCCGTACTCTCCGCATTCGGTGTTCCGAAGGAGGAATATGTTCCGTCATAATTCTGGATTGCGGACAACTGTGCGATGGCAAGATTAACTGCATTCTGCACCTCCCCATTGTTACTGTAATACGGTGTCAATGCCTGAAGTGCCATTGCCGTTGTATCGGTATCTGCCACTCCGTTCCAGCCCCAGCCGCCGCCCGGCAACTGCTGATCTAAGATAAAGCGTATCATGTTTTCTCTGCTGCTTGCTGTCGTTCCCGCCGTATTCTGCGGAATTGTGTAGTGATTGCTGTCTACTGCCAACAATACAAAGATCGGTCCGTAGATTCCCGGTTTGCATACGCTTTCATACTCCGCAACACTTTGCAACAGATTATATCCCGCAACATTTGTCACGTCCTGATTTAATGCAGTCATTGCCAGAATCAGTCTTGCGGCATCCGTTGAGGAGAATACTCCCTGCTTCTCTGCCACCTTTTCCTGCACACTTGTCAGATATGCATTCAGATAGTCGCTTGGAATGTTTGCTCCGGCTCTTGCCATACCTAACATTTTCCACTCTGCTCCGTATTTCGGGGCTGTCTGCTGCATATAGCTTACTGTGTCCTGTTTGCTCTTTTCAATCGCATCCTGAGTGGTCTTAACACCTGTTCCTATCTGTGGCTTGTTCTGCTGCTCCTCGTTTTTTGCTATCTCACCTGTTAAGGCTTCATATGCGGCATTCACCTGCTCTTGTGTTGCCTCAAAGGAAACCAGTAACTCCATTGCTTTATCATAAGCTGCTTTTGTCTGATTCTGATTTAAATACTCCGGATTCTTTTCAATCTCTCCGTTGGCTTTTGCTACGGCTTTTGTCAAATCTGCTTTTTTTGCAAGATCCGGATAAATCGGAGTTGCCCAGGCTGACACTGTAGAATCAATATCTGTGCCTCCCGTCATGGAAAACTGTACACGCAGCACATCGCCGTCCTGCAGGGAACAAGCATCGATTCCCGTACTTGAAAATACATCGTTGATAGAAAACATCCATCCGCTGTAAGCATAAATTCCCGTTGCATAATCTGATTTTTGGTAATCACCCGAATCCAGACTGTCCGGTGTCGCATCGGTCGGATCAAAGATTAATCTCATAGCTGTCATGGCGTCCTGTATCGCCTGCGGAACCTGAATGGCTCCCCTGTTCTTATCCTGTACGCCATTGATATACTTTCCGTAATAACCGTCCTGAACATCTGCCGGATGTCCCGCCTGTGTGCATGCCTGCTCGAACACATCGGCCGCACTTGTGCTTTCTGCCACCGTGAGTGACATCGGCTCTACGATATAACCTTGTCCCAACACGAATTTTTCGACCGAAACGGTCACTGTCTTTGTTCCCTCTGCGGTTGCTTCAAACGGCACGCATGAAAAGATCATCATTACGGCTAAAAGCATTGCAAAGATTCTTGTCTGTAACTTTTTCATAGTTCCTCCTATTTCTTTTTCTTTCGCATGGAATGCAGACGGTTTTTACATATTCTTCCATCATATAAAAAACTGCGGCATCCTATGCCGCAGTCCGTATTTTCCGCAATGAAAATTCACTCTTTATTTCTAAGAGTTTTCTGTGTCTTTGCAATAAACCGTTACAATCCAACACCTGACACGATAAGCAGGTCTTCTGACTCATGTCTTTCGATTTCTCTGCGTCTGTATCTGCCTTCCCGATTTGCTCAGTGGCGATTTGATACGACTTGACATTTACAGCGGCGGTACCGTACAGGATTTGCACCTGTTTCCCTTTTCACCCTCTCCCTTGCTCTTGCAATAGAGGACACTTACTGTGCGTATTCTATTTTCCCGTCTATCGTAACAGATTGGATGGATTTTTGTCAATCGTTTGATGACTGCGTTCGATTTGATTTTCAAAAGAAGTTGTGATAGAGTTTTCTTTGGATTAAACACAAGGGGGGATACTTTTTATGAACATTCCGAATGATCCGGTCATGCTTCTTAGCTTCGTGAATTTAAAATTGCGTGATGAATGTGCGAATTTAGATATTTTTTGCGAGCGCTACAATATTTCCGAGTCCGATCTGACCGAAAAACTTGCTTCGATCGATTATTTTTATAACGCATCAAAAAACCAGTTCAAATAATTGAACCGGTTTTTTTATTCCTTGATAAACTGCACCGCCTTTTGTGCATCACGGTATCCTTTGCGGTAAAGTTTGTCGATAATACTCTTATCTCTGGTAAGCGTGTCCATTCCCTCGCAACTGTCGGGTGCTAAGATGAACACCTTTCCCTCGCTCTGATATTTCTTTGCCAGCTGAACCTGCGAATTGTAGGTCTTATAACGATTCGCCAGCGCCGCCGCTGCCTTTGGATATTTTCTCTTCAATACTTTGGATGGCAGCCTGTCCTTATCGGGATTACGCACGGTATCAATCGGCTTGGTCAGAATGACCACTACCTTATCGCAGCCGTCCTCCAGTGCTTTTCTCACCGGTATCGGATCTGAAATTCCGCCGTCATAATACGGTACTCCGTGAATCTCATATGGCTTGCACACCACCGGAATACAACAGGAGGCTTTCATAATATTGTAGTCGTCCTGCATCATATCCTTTTTCCCGAAATAGGTCGGCTTTCCCGTTAATGCATTGGTTGCCACTACGGTACAGTCCGTCTTTGCCTCTGAAAAAGCACAGTAATCTAACGGATTCTCTCCGCCCGTATTGGATAATTCTCCATAGATATAATCCATATTGATATAGGAGCCCGTGTGCAGCAGATTATGCCATCCCATGTATTCTTTCCGGAAAGAATAATTTGTATAAAAGTAATAATTTCTTCCCCTCTGTTTTGCAATATAGGAGCAGATATTCGCACTTCCTGCCGAAACTCCGATACAATAATCAAACTCTATATTTTCATCTAAAAAGTAATCAAAGATACCGGCTCCGTATACACCGCGTAAACCGCCGCCAACATCTATAATTCCTGTCATGATCATCTCTCCGTTTACATATTGTTCATTACTAAATTGCCCAAATGGGACTGATGCAAAAGTTCCTCGAACTCCGCAACCGGCATCGGTCTTGCATAGAAATAACCCTGTATCAGTTCACAGCCTATGTTCTTGAGATAATCTGCCTGAAACTCTGTCTCTACACCCTCTGCAATAACCGGAAGCTCTAACCAGTGAGCCATATGTACTACCGAATCAAGGATAATGCGTCCTCGCTTCTCGTGCATTTTACGCTCTTCTAAAAACTTCATATCCAGCTTCAAAATATCAACCGGAACGTCCTTTAAGGTGTTCAACGAGGAATATCCGCTTCCGAAATCGTCCATCTCCACACAAAATCCCATCTTTTGGAACTTCTTAACTACCTCAATCAACTGTTCCGAGTTCTCCATGTAGGCTGTCTCCGTAATCTCGAGACGAAGCTGTGACGGTTTCAAACGATATTTCTCGATCAACTTTCTGAATATCTCGGTCAGATTCGGATTGTAAATATCCACACGCGAAATGTTGACGGACAGCGGTACGCTTGCCACACCGCGGTCTTCCCATTCACGTATCAGTGCGCAGGTCTTTTCCCACACATACTCATCCAGTTTTGTGACCAGACCGTTTTTCTCAAATACCGGAATAAATTTTCCCGGAGATACACAGCCGTCCTGCGGATGAAACCAACGCACCAGCACTTCCGCTCCGACCATGATTCCCTGCACATGGTTAAACTGCGGCTGTAAATAAATCTGGAACTGCCCGTTCTGCAAGGCACTCTCCATCTCACTGATAATCTTCTGTTCTTCCATCAGCTCGTCGCGCATAGATTCATTATACCACGCAATTCGTCTCGTAAAACTCTTTTTGACGGAATTTAACGCAAGCAATGCCCTGTCGCACATCAAGCCGACATCCAACTCTTTGTTCTCTATCTGATAAATACCGAATCGGGAGACAAATTCAAACTGCGGGTTATACTTCGCCAGCCACTCCTCAATCTGATCGATCATCTCCTCGATCTTGTACTCCTCGTCCTCCATGCAAAAGACAAAATGATCTGCCTCCAAGTGGGCATAGGTCATATTTTTGCACGACCTAAAGAACGCTCCCGCCGACGCAAGATAGCGGTCTCCCTCTTTGACACCGTAAATATCATTGTAGGCTTTGAAGCGGTCAATCTCCCAACGCACGATCACGTATCTGCGATACTTGTGCTGCTTTATCATGTCCTGCGTACATCGGCAAAACATTCTTCTGTTGTATATGCCTGTCTTTTCGTCAAGTCCCGCAAGGCGGAAATGCTCCTCATTGTCACGCCACGATTCTTTCTGTGACGGACTTTGTGTCGCATTTTTATACTCCTGATGACGATATAAGAGATTGCGTATCCTCTGCACAAAAATCTCACCGCCGATCGGCTTGATGATCACATCGGTTGCTCCCATATCAAAAGCCCGCATCTGTCCTTTTGTATCCTCTAAGAGGTTCAAGGTCAATACAGGAATCTCCTTTGTGTCAGGATCATACTGAACGTCTCGTAATATCTCGTATCCCTCTTCTTTTGTAGTATCCACATCAATAATAATCGCCGCATAATTCTTGTACTTGATTTTCCTAAATGCCTCTTCTCTGTCGCCTGCTTCCTCCACCTCATAATCAACAGACAACATCTTTTTCATGGACACACGATTCTCAAAATCTGCGTCTACAATTAGAAGAATCGGCTTATGAATCTGCTCTTTTTGCATTTTATCTCCTCATCTCTTTTATCATACGCCTTTTTGTCTTCGTCTTGTTAGAACTACCTTACCAATAATGTACAACATTATTCCAAAAATTACAAGTAACAGCGCCAGAGATATGAAAATTTTCATCCTTGCTTCTGTCTTGAAACTTCCGATCTGTTCCTCCTGCAAACTGTTGTTTCCTTTATCCTTGATTGCATCCTCGTCAGAGCTTACGGTATACTCTGTCTGATAGGACAGTTTCTGTCCGTCTGTAAACTTTTTAAGCGGTAGTTCCACCTCGTAAATATCTTCTTTGTCCGTCTTTCGGCACGCCTCATTTCCTGTCAGGGTGTACTCGTAATTTTCACCGTCTGCTTTTAAATATAACTTTTTCCCTTCTATAAAATGGATTGGTTCGTTTGCCCGAAGATGAATGCTTTCCTGTGTCGGTTTTATCTTTTGCTCGTAAAGCGTCACCTTCGGCGGTGTAATATCCATGACTTCCAGTATTTTTTCTGCGATTTTCAAATGTCCGAGTTCATTTGGATGCGGATCAAAATTGTCAATGCTCAAATTCTCCAGACTGTCTACATTGACATTGGTGTATCCGTTTTTTTGAAAGACAGAATAAAGGCTTACCAGCCGGTACTCCTCCGAATCCGGATCAAAGCCCCCGTTGATCGCCCGGATGTACGGTTCGGTCAATTGGTACACATTCAGCAGATTAACCACACCGTAAGAAAAATCCACAAATCTGTAAGGATTGTAAATATTATTGACATACAGGATTGCCTGTGA